>JBEBSO010000178.1:0-7079 GCA_040394275.1 Telluribacter sp. | reverse complement strand
AGGGTGGAGTCTGTAAAGCTCCCCGGTTTTACCGTGGTCGGCAAAGTGGAGCTGGATGAGAAAGGGAACGTGGTGGAGCCTCTGAAAAAGGAATCGCCGCAGCCGGAGCCCCCGAAAGAGACCATTCTGCCGGAAGCAGTTCATGAGCCTTCCGCACCCGCGGAGAAGGAAACAGCGCAGCCTCCGGTAGTGCAGCCGGAAGTGGAAAAGCCGGTTGTTGCAGCGGAAAAGGCGGAGGAGAGCCAGGCAGCGAAGGACGAAGCGCAGCCTCCGGTGGTGCCGGCACGGAAAAAAGAGACCCCTCCTGCCGTTCAGGTACCCGGCGCCGGGCAGAAAAGCGGTGAGGATACCGCGAAGGGAGGTGCCGCGGAAGCGGCGCAGCCGGCAGCGGCTGCGGAAGGGGGCGACGAGCAGGGCAGCCTGATCGAAGCCAGGGGCGAGCAGTTGAAGGGGCTTACTGTCGTCGGGAAGATCGAGCTTCCTGTAGACAGGGGCAGGAAGAAGGAAAACGGAGGAGAGGCCGGGAGAGATGGTGACAAGTCCAAGAAGCGGAAACGCAAGCGGATACGCGGCGAGGTAAAAGTGGAGGGAAGCGCAGCCGGTGTGGCCGCCAAGCCTGCTGCTACCGGCACGCCGGCCGTGGCGAAGCCGAAGGACGGGAAAGGAGGAACCGGTGTGAAGAGTGATGCGGGGAAAGGCGGCGGGTTTAAGCGCAGGGAACGCAAAGAGCAGGTTTCTGAAAAAGAAGTCTCCGAAAATATCAAGGCCACCATGGCCCGGCTTGGCGGCGCCGGTGTAAGGGGCGGAAGAGGTAAAAACCGCCGGAGAGACCGCACGGAAAATGAAGAGTTTAATACCGAGGACGCGGACGAAAACAAAATCCTGAGGGTAACCGAATTTATTTCGGCCAATGACCTCGCCACGCTTATGGAGGCGTCGGTGCAGGAGGTGATTTCGGTATGTATGAACATGGGAATGTTCGTATCGATCAACCAGCGCCTGGACGCGGAGGCCATCACCTTCATTGCAGACGAATTCGGCTATGAAGTAGCCTTTATCTCCGCGGAAGAGGAAGTGCAGAACGAAATCCTGGAGGAGGAAGACAGGCCTGAAGACCTCGTGGAGCGTGCGCCGATCGTCACCATCATGGGGCACGTCGACCACGGGAAAACCTCCCTGCTCGACTACATCCGGAAAGCCAATGTGGCCGGTGGGGAAGCGGGCGGGATTACCCAGCACATCGGGGCCTACAGCGTAAAAACCAAAACCGGCAAGCAGGTGACCTTCCTGGATACACCCGGGCACGAAGCCTTTACGGCCATGCGGGCACGGGGAGCCAAGGTGACCGACGTGGTGATCATTGTCATCGCTGCGGACGATAGCGTGATGCCCCAGACCCGGGAGGCGATCAACCATGCCCAGGTGGCCGGCGTTCCCATCGTGTTTGCTTTCAGTAAGATAGACAAGCCGGGAGCCAACGCGGAGAAGGTGCGTGAGGAGCTTGCCCAGATGAACCTCCTGGTAGAGGAATGGGGCGGAAAATACCAGACGCAGGAAATTTCCTCCAAATCGGGCCTGGGTATAGATGAGCTGCTGGAGAAGGTATTGCTTGAAGCAGAGATGCTCGAGCTGAAAGCCAACCCGAAAAAACGTGCGGTTGGTACCGTAATAGAAGCCTCGCTCGATAAAGGGCGGGGGTATATGGCTACGCTGCTCGTGGAAACGGGGGCCATGAAAGTAGGAGATTTCATTCTTGCCGGCGCGCACTTCGGGCGTGTTAAGGCGATGACGGACTACCGGGGCAACCGCCTGAAAGAAGCAGGGCCTTCCATGCCCGTGCTTTTGCTGGGACTGAACGGGGCGCCGCAGGCGGGCGACAAGTTCAACGTGATGGAAAATGAAAGGGATGCGAGGGATATTGCGAACAAGCGGGAGCAGATCCAGCGCGAGCAGACGATGCGTACCCGCAAGCACATCACGCTGGAGGAGATCGGCCGGAGAAAAGCCATCGGTACGTTCAGGGAGCTCAACCTGATCGTGAAGGGAGACGTGGACGGTTCGGTAGAGGCGCTTTCGGATTCATTGCTGCAGCTGTCTACGGCCGAGGTGCAGGTGAACATTATTCACAAGGCGGTAGGACAGATTTCAGAATCGGATGTAAACCTGGCCATCGCTTCGGACGCGATCATCGTGGGCTTCCAGGTAAGGCCTTCTTCCAACGCGAAGAAAATGGCCGAACAGGAGCAGATCGAAATCCGGCATTATTCTGTGATCTATTCTGCCATCGAGGAGATCAAGGACGCCATGACGGGGATGCTTGCCCCGACCGTGGAGGAAGTGGTCACCGGCAACATTGAAATCCGTGAAATCTTTAAGATCAGCCGCATCGGTACCATTGCCGGATGTTATGTGCTGGATGGTCTGGTCAAACGGAACAATAAGATCAGGATCATACGTGACGGCATCGTGGTCCATACCGGCGAGATCGACTCGCTCAAACGTTTCAAGGACGATGTGGGTGAGGTAAGAACCGGGTATGAGTTCGGTCTTTCCGTGAAAGGCTTCAACGACATTGAAGTCGGAGATATTATTGAAAGCTTTGAGCTTAAAGAAGTAAAAAGGACCCTGTAATGCAGGGCCGGTGTCAATCAGGGTTGTCTCTGCTGCAGAGATAGCCCTTTTTTATTTGCAGATTTCCCGGCACACGGAAATTCGGCCTGCTTGACGTTACCTTATGGATGTTTCCATCATCATTATCAACTACCGGACGCCGGAACTGATTCTGGACTGCCTGGCATCCCTATATCGTCTGACCCGCGGGGTGACTTTTGAAGTGGTCGTCGTGGACAATGACCCGGCAAACGGGAAGAAGGAAATGATAACGGGGCGATATCCGGACCTGAAATGGCTGGATATGCCGTACAATGCCGGTTTCGGAAGGGCCAATAACGCAGGAATGGAGCTGGCGGAGGGGAGGTACTTTCTTTTTCTCAACGCGGATACGCTTGTGACCGACAACGTGGTCGGGCGGTGCGTGCACCGCATGGACGCAAGCCCGGACACCGCAGCCTGCGGTGCGCATCAGCGCTACGCGGACGGGACCCCGATTCCTTTTTACCGGAGTTTTAACGAGTTTCGCAAAACTTTTTTCATCGTACCGCCGGGCGGCATCTGGCAGAAGCTCCTGGATGCGCTTTTACCGGAGCCTGTCTACGAAGACCCGGAGCAGTTCGACTGGCTGGTCGGTGCTTTCCTGATGGTGCGGCGTGAGGCCGTCGAAAAAGTCGGCGGGTTTGAGCCGTCCCTTTTCATGTACGGCGAAGATGTGGAATGGTCCGGGAGGCTTGGTACTACAGGAAAGTTGTGCTATTTTAGCGATTGCAGCTTTATACACCTGGAAAATAAAAATCCTTTCCGGAGAACCAGAATATCCTGGATCAACCGGTTCAGTACGCAGATGCAGGTGTCTAACCTCGTTTGGGTCAGGAAACAATACGGATTGGGCGCATACCTGCTGATCCTTTTCCATTACCTGACGATGGTCCCGGTGGTCTACCTTTGGAGAATCGTCGTCAACATCAGGGAAACCGGTCACCCGTTTTCCAGGTTTGATGCGCAGGTTATTTTCCTGAAAAAGGTAAAAGTGCTCTGTCGCTATTTTTTTAAAACAGTGGACTACTCCCGTCATTTTTTCAAGATCAAACCGGAGGAGAACATAGACCGGCTGACCTATGATCCGTAAAGCTACACCCAAAAGAAGAGTTCTGTTTATTACGCCGCTTGCTTCCAGGACGGGTTCGGAAATGATGCTTTGGTACATTCTGAACGGCTTTGACAGGAGCAAATACGAAGTGGCCATAGCCAGCTATGCCAGGGGAGTGCTGATGGAGGAGGTGCCGGCGGACGTCAGATCTTATCACATCCCGGCTCAGTTCGGCTTGTGGGAAAAACTTTCCTTTCGCCTGGGTAGAAACCCCATAAGAGCAGCGCTGAAACGTATCCAGGCGGATTTTAAGGCAGACCTGTGGTACCTGAATACGATTGTCCTGGCGGACGCAGCAGAGCTGGCCCTGGAGCTGAAAGTGCCTTTTATTTCTCATTTTCATGAAATGCCGCTTTCGTTTATTTATGTGAACGAGCGGCAGTTCGAAACCCTGATCAGCAAGTCGGCGCGCGTAATCGGATGTTCGGAAGTGACCTGCGAGGGCATCAGGAAGGCGGGAGGAGAAAAAGTGTCCCTCCTGTATTCATTTATCGATCACAGGAAAGTGGTTGCGGATGCGGCAGGAAGCAGGAGGGTCCGGGAGCGTCTGAACGTCGCGCCGGGTGATTTTATGTGGATCATGTCAGGTACGACCTCGGAAAGGAAAGGTTTTGATTTGTTTCCTGAAATCGCCGAACAACTGGATGATCCGGCCGTACACCTGGTCTGGCTGGGAAGCCGTCTGAGCAACGGCTACGTGTATGCGGTGGAGCAGCGATTCAGGCGTTCCGGGTCACGGACGAGGCTGCACCTGATCGGGGAGCAAAGCAAAGATTATTTCGACTATATACAAGCCGCCGACGGCTTCGTGCTGACGTCCCGGCAGGATCCCTTTCCGCTGGTGATGATCGAAGCCGCCATGCTGGGCAAGCCGTTGGTGTCTTTTCCTTCGGGAGGGGCATCCGAATTTATCCTTCCCGGCAATGGCTATGTGACCGCTGATTTTAACGTTGCACAGATGGCGGACCGCATGAGAAGCGTGATGAGAGGCGAATTACAGCCAAATGCAGAAGCCATTCGAAACAGAGCCATGCAATTTAATGTAGAAGAGGGTATCAGGGAGTGGGAAAAAATTATGGACAGTGTATTTGGTGAGTTGAAATGAAGGCGGGAGGTACATCAGGGATTCCGTATATGCATCGGTGACCAGCCGGTTTAGCATCACTGTCCCCGGATTATACCGGCTATCCCAACCCGTTCCGGCAGGTATATATCATTAAAAAGCGGGGCCGACGTCTATGCGTTTACGCTGGTGACCGGGGACGGAAGGCGCATTGCCGTGCCTGCCGGGTTGTATTTTATACGGATGGAAAAAAACGGGCGGTCCGCAAAAACATTTAAGGTCATTAAGAAATAAATTAAATTAGTATGCTTGCATAATATATGGCCGGTTTTTATATTTGTGTGACGGCATAAAGTATGCTTGCATAATGTTTTAGTTTCAAAAATCATCCGATAGTTTGTTATGGGAGCCATTGACGAAAAGAAGTCTTCCATCCAGGGAGGTGAATTCATAATAAAGCAGACCCGCGCTGCAGATGTGTTCATTCCGGAAGAGTTTTCCGAAGAGCAGAACATGATCGCCGAGACTTGCCGGGATTTTCTCAAAACCCAGGTATGGCCGAGGCTGGAGGAGATTGACCAGGCGAAATCGCCGGAGCTCATGTCGTCGCTGGTGGCTGCGGCGGGTGAGCTGGGCTTGCTGGGGATTTCTGTGCCGGAGGAATACGGGGGCTTCGGGATGAGCTTTAACAGCTCGATGCTGGTCACGGAGGCTACGGGAGCGGGGCATTCGTTCTCGGTGGCGCTGTCGGCGCATACGGGGATCGGCACGCTGCCCATTGTATATTACGGCAGCGAGGAGCAGAAGAGCAGGTACCTGCCCAGGCTTGCTTCCGGCGAATGGAAGGCGGCCTATTGCCTGACGGAGCCGGACTCCGGGTCTGACGCCAATGCTGCCAAAACCAGGGCAGTGCTGAGCGGGGACGGGACGCATTACCTTCTGAACGGTCAGAAAATGTGGATCACCAACGGTGGTTTTGCGGATGTCTTTATTGTATTTGCCAAGGTGGCGGATGCGGCGGGGGAATTGGACAGGAATCTCACGGCTTTCATCGTGGAGAAGTCTTTCGGCGGGATCACCATGAATGAGCCGGAGCACAAAATGGGAATTAAGGGATCCGATACGCGCCAGATTTTCTTCAACGATTGCCGGGTACCTGTTTCCGCTATGTTATCCGGGCGGGAAAACGGCTTTAAAATTGCGGTGAATATCCTGAACATCGGCCGCATCAAGCTGGCTGCCGCCGCTTTGGGAGGCGCCAAGATGGTGATCAGCCATGCGGTGCAGTATGCCAATGAACGCAGTCAATTCGGCGTGCCCATTTCTTCATTTGGGGCCATCCGGCATAAGCTGGCCGAAATGGCGGTGAAGAGTTTTGCCCTGGAGTCGGCCTCCTACCGGGCGGGACAAAACATAGATGACCTGATCGACGACCTTAAGGCCGGGGGGATGGAGGATGCGCAGGCAAAGCTGAAAGCGCTGGAGGAGTTTGCGATCGAATGTGCTATCATGAAGGTGCACGGTTCGGAGACGCTCGATTTCGTGGCGGATGAAGGGGTGCAGATATACGGGGGAATGGGCTTTTCTGCGGATGCCCCCATGGACCGGGCGTACCGCGACAGCCGGATCAACCGGATTTTTGAAGGAACGAATGAGATCAACCGGATGCTGGTGGTGGATATGATCCTGAAAAGGGCCATGAAGGGGCGTATCGACCTGATGAATGCCGCCATGGCGGTATCCAGGGAGATCATGTCCCTCCCGGATTTTTCACAGGAAGAGGACGGCGGTTTGTTTGCTGCCGAGAAAAAAGTGATCGCAAACCTGAAAAAAGCGGTGCTCATGGTGGCGGGAGCAGCGGTTCAGCGGTTTATGGTGAAGCTCTCCGATGAGCAGGAAATCATCATGAACATAGCCGATATGCTGATCGAGCTGTATGTGGCCGAGTCGGCCCTGCTCAGGGCCGAAAAGCTGACGCTGACTGGCATCGGCGGCAAGGACCCCGATCTGGTGAGGGACCTGGCGTTTGTGTACCTGCACGGGGCGGTTGACAAGATTCATGCGGCCGGTAAGGAAGCGATACTCAGCTTTGCAGAGGGGGATGAGCTGCGCGTTATGCTCATGGGGCTTAAGCGTTTTACCAAGGTAGCCCCCTACAACGCCAAGGAGGCGAGAAGGAGAATTGCCGGGGCGTTGATCAGGGAGAATAAATACTTTTTTTAGCGGGCGTCGTGCCGGTCGCGGGGGGCGTCA
>JBEBSO010000177.1:0-7083 GCA_040394275.1 Telluribacter sp. | reverse complement strand
AGAAAAATTTTGAAAAAATATAAATATATCTTTTTTGACCTGGATCACACGCTTTGGGATTTTGAAGTAAATGCCAGGTAAGTCCTCTCCGAGCTCTTCGACGGCTACGGGCTCGGCGGCTATCCGTCCGGGTCGCCATCCGCCTTCGTCTCTTCCTTCCACCGCATCAACAACACGCTGTGGAGCGCTTTCGAGCAGGGGATCATCCCGCACGTGTACATCCGTGAAAACCGCTTCAGGCTGGTGCTGGAGGACCTGGGGATCCCGGATACGTCCCGGTCGCTGCAGATGAACGAGGATTTCCTGAGCAGGCTCCCCGGCAAATCCGGCCTGATCGACGGTGCGAAGGAGCTTCTCGATTTCGCCGCAGACCAGGGCTACCTGCTCAGCATCATCAGCAACGGCTTCATCAAGGTCCAGGAATCGAAGCTCCTGAGCTCGGGGATACGGCACTATTTCGAGCACGTCGTTACGCACGAAACTGCCATGGCCAACAAGCCCGACCCCAGGATATTCCATTATGCCATGTCTCTGACCGGCGCCGACACCGGCAATTCGCTCATGGTAGGAGACAGCTGGAACGCGGATGTCATGGGCGCCCGAAGCGTGGGCATGGATGCGGCTTTCTTCGATCCGGCGCTGACCCGGCCGGCCGGACCCGTGACCTACCACATCCCGGCGCTTGCCGACCTGAAGGTCTTCCTCTGAAGCCGGCTTCCTGAAAAAAGCACCCCCCGGCTGTTCAATCCAAGGCCTTCATTTTGTATATTCGTACTGGCGACCGGATCGGGTACCCCGGCGTAACCGATGCAATGACATTCGCAAAGCGATGAAATGAGCATGGGTGACGGCGCGCACCGGCGGATCGCCGTCCGGCCGTGCATGATTATTCCCGGCAAAACGGGCTTTAAGCGAAAAAGTTAAACTTTTCGAACCCCGGAGCTCTTTAAACTTCTATACACATGAAATCAGGACATTCGGGCAAAATACGCATATATGCTTCCCTTCTTTTCTCCCTGGCTACCCTGTGTGCCGCGGCGCAAAAGGTCCCGAGAAAAAAAGAGGTGCTGCAGGCGCTGACCACAGCCAACGATCACTTCATGCGCAAATGGCCCGATCCGGGGAAAGCTATCGTCAAAGGAAGCACCTACCCGTCCAATATCTGGCCGCGGGCCGTGTATTTTGAAGGCCTTCTGGCCCTGCACCAGGTAGCCCCGGACAAGAAATACAAAAACTATGCGGTGGCCTGGGGCAACAGCCACAACTGGCAGATACCCCATCATCCTTTCGGCGAAAGCGCCTTCGACCTCGCCTGCGGGCAGCCCTATATAGACCTGTACCTGATGGACAGCCAGGAGGAAAGGATAGACGGCATCAAAGCAGCGGTGGACCACCTCGTCGACAACACCAAAACGGACGCCTGGACCTTCGTCGACGCGCTTCACATGGCCATGCCGCTTTTTGCCAGGATGGGCCTCCTGTACAACGACGATGCATACTACAAAAAAATGTACGACCTCTTCATGTACACCAAAGCCAAGCACTCGGGTCACGGGCTTTACAACCCGGATGACGGGCTCTGGTGGCGCGACCAGGATTTTGTGCCGCCGTTCAGAACGCCCGGCGGAAAGCCCTCCTATTGGTCACGGGGAAACGGCTGGGCGGTAGCCGGGCTGGTCCGGGTACTGGATGTCATGCCGTCGGATGCACCTTTCCGGGATGAATACCTGAAAACCTATTTGGAAATGATGAAAGCCATAAAGCCTCTTCAGCGGGAAGACGGGTTCTGGAACGTCAGCCTGGCGGATCCTGTGGATTTCGGCGGACCGGAGCTCTCCGGCACCGCCCTTTTTGTATACGGAATGGCCTGGGGAGTGCGCCACGGCGTCCTGGACGCAGCCGTTTACCAGCCGGTCATCAATAAAGCCTGGGAGGGCATGATCAAAAAATCACTGCTTGCCGACGGATCGCTGGGATTTGTCCAGGGCCTCGGCAGGTCTCCCAAAGACGGCCAGCCGCTCGCTGCCACCAAAATGCCCGATTTTGAAGAGATCGGCCTGGGATGTTTCCTCCTGGCCGGAAGCGAGCTCGCCAGGCTGGGTCAGTAGAAGGCGTCTTCCAGGTGACGGATTTCATAACGCCCGTCCGGGTATTCCAGGATAGAAACCACGTCAAACCGGACATCGAAATGCCAGTCCCGGGAAAAAATGTAAAAAGCGGCCGCCTTCCTGACCAGCCTGACCTTGGTAGCGTTGACAAAATCTTCCGGGAAACCAAAACCCGTCCCCGAACGCGTCTTTACTTCTACAAAGACCAGCAATTTTTCTTTCTTTGCAATCAGGTCTATCTCCGCGTGATTGAAACGAAAGTTTTTCTCCACGATGCGGTAGCCGCGGTTTGTCAGGAATTCGGCAGCCAGGGCCTCCCCCCTGTCTCCGGTAGTGCGCTGTACAGTCATGATCTATAGTGTTGTGAATAGTTTTCAGTAAAAAATTGTTATCCTTCCGGATCCAACAACGCAGCAGTGAATACCAAATTAAATAAAAAAGTCGAATTTAAAAACCTGGGCCTCGTCGATTACCAGGAGGCCTGGAACCTGCAGGAAAAATTATTTTCGGAAGTAATCGCCGCAAAAGTCGGCAACAGGGAGCTCGCACCTTCCGAACAAAAACCCACGCCCAACTACCTGATTTTCTGCCAGCATCCGCATGTATACACCCTCGGCAAGACCGGGAAAGCCGAAAATCTGCTGCTTGGCCGGGAGGGGCTCGCTGAAAAAAACGCAGGCTTCTACCACATCAACCGGGGCGGGGACATCACTTATCACGGACCCGGGCAGCTGGTCGGATACCCCATACTCGATCTCGACAATTTCTTCACCGACATTCATAAATACATGCGGCTGATGGAAGAGGCCGTCATATGTACCCTGGGTGAATATGGCCTGGATGCCGGCAGGATCCCCGGACTCACCGGCGTGTGGCTGGACCACCAGACACAGCAGAACCCCAGGAAAATCTGCGCAATGGGGGTAAAATCAAGCCGCTGGGTCACCATGCACGGCTTTGCGCTCAACGTAAACACAGATCTGACTTATTTTAACCATATCATTCCTTGCGGGATACAGGATAAAGCGGTAACTTCCATGGCCCTGGAGCTGGGCTACACGCCGGAGTTGGCGGAGGTAGCCGGTAAGCTCAGGACGCACTGGGCTTCTCTTTTCGAAATCGACTTTATCTGAGCCTGTGCTGTAAATTTCTCATTCATTATGAAGCTACATGTGATCGATACGGGATTCTTCAAGCTGGACGGAGGCGCTATGTTCGGCGTTGTTCCGAAAGTGTTATGGGGGAAAAAATATGCAAGCGATGAAAACAATCTTTGTTCCTGGGCTGCCCGCTGCCTGTTGGTGGAAGACGGCAACCGGCTGATCCTGATCGATACGGGACTGGGGAACAAGCAAAGTGAAAAGTTCTTCAGCTATTACTTCCTTCATGGAGACGCTACGCTGGAAGGCTCCGTCCGCGCTTCAGGATTTGCGCCGGAAGAGGTCACCGACGTCATCCTTACCCATCTTCATTTCGATCACGTGGGAGGGGCCGTTAAATACAACGGTGACCGGACAAAAACCCTGCTGACCTTCCCCAATGCCATCTATTGGTCCAATGCGTCGCACTGGCAGTGGGCCCTGCAACCCAATCCCCGGGAACGCCCTTCCTTTCTGAAAGAAAACCTGCTGCCGATACAGGATTCCGGTCAGCTCCGCTTTATCGAAAAGGGTCAGTCACCTTTCGGCCACATTGAGTTTCTCTACGTGGACGGGCATACCGAGCAAATGCAGCTCCCGGTAATCCGTATGGGCGCGCAAAAAATCATTTATGCAGCCGATCTCATCCCGTCGGCGGCCCATCTGCCCGTTACCTGGGTCATGGGATACGACGTGCGGCCGCTGGTATCGATGGAGGAAAAAACGACGGTGCTCGGCATGGCGGCAAGGGAAAATTGTATCCTGTTTTTTGAACACGATGCGCAGACGGAGGCTGCATTCGTTGAAGAAACGGAGCGGGGCTTCCAGGTCCGCGCCGGGGGAAAGCTGCACACGCTGCTGTAGCCGGGCCCTGCAACCGGAATGAGCTTATGAAAACAGGTTTCGTCATTTCAGGCGGAGGGGCGAGGGGTGTCTCACATCTGGGTGTATTAAAAGCGCTTACAGAGCACGATATCCGCCCCGACATCATCGCCGGCACCAGTTCAGGCGCCATCGCCGGCGCTCTTTTTTCCCGTGGATTCTCCCCGGAGGAAATCCTGGAGATCGTGGTTGAAACAAACTTTATCCGGCATTTCAGGCCTTCCTTCGGAGGAAACGGCCTGCTCAGGCTGAACAACCTTGAATCTTTTCTGCGAAAATATATCCCGGAAAATACTTTCGAGGCGCTGCAAATCCCGTTGGTTGTAACGGCCACCGATCTGGAAGCCGGCGAGCTGGTCTGCTACCGGCAGGGGGAGCTCAGTCTGCCGGTCCTGGCTTCGTGCTGCCTGCCGGGTATATTCGAGCCTATGAAATTCGGGGGAAAGCTGCTGGTGGACGGCGGGATACTCAACAACCTGCCCGTAGAGGTGATTGAAGACGAATGCGACCTGATCATCGGTCTTCACTGCAACCCCTTTACCTTATCCAGGCCGATCCGCTCTACCCGGGAGATACTGGCCCGGAGCTACCTCCTCGCGGTGCACAACGTCAATATGGAACGCATCCGCAGGTGTCACCTGCTGTTTGAAGCCCCGACCCTGCGGGATTATTCTATTTTTGACCTTCACAAGGCCCGGAAAATGTACCTGGTGGGCTACGAGCACGCAATGCAGGTCCTGGAAAAGTCCCCGCCTCCCGCTACTTTGCTTCAAAGTAATCCCAGCTGACCCGGGCCACGCGGGCGATGAGTCCTTCCCTGGCTTCCTGGCTGTCCGGACTGTCTTTGACAAACACCGCAATGGCGTAAGCTCCTCCCCGTGCACCCGTTATAATCCCGGCGTCGTTGGTGGCCGCGGTAATGCCTTCGGTACTCGTTCCTGAAGATCCCGTTTTGTGCGCTACCCGCACCCCGGCCGGCAACAGCCCTTTCAGGCGGGCCGGTCCGGTTGTCGTCTCTTCCATAATACGCCGCAGATAGGCCGTGGACGTGTCCGACAACGCGTTCCCCTCCCAAAACAGCCTCAGGAGCTGCACCATCGCCAGCGGCTCACACCAGTTCCGGTACTGTACTTCCCAGGATTTTGCCATTTCCTCTTCGTCGGCAACGATATTCATCCCGGTTACCCCGAGCGATTTCACGTAGCGGTCTACGACTTCCGTTCCGCCCAGCAGCCGGAACAATATGTCGCAGCCATTGTTATCGCTGAGAGACACGGTCAGGCTCAGCAATTCGTCGACTGTTACATGCACATTGCCCTGCGGGTATTTTTCTCTCAACGGGCTCCAGGTATCCGGCAGGAGATCTTCCGGGGTCACGAATATCTTTTGGTCCAGGGATAGCTTTCCCCGGTCTACCTCGTGCAGCACGGCCATCGCCAGCGGAAATTTGAACACGCTTTGCATCGGGTATCGCCCGGTTCCGTTCAGGCCAACGGTATCGCCGGTCTCCAGGTCCAGGACCGCCGCCCCCAGCTCCCCGCTTCTCACCTTGTCTGCAAAAACATCCAGAAGCCCGGATTTGAGCCCGCCCGGCTTCTTTCCGGTACAGCCTGCTGCCAGTACAGTGGCAAAAATCATCCACATTAACTTACTGCCTGTCATAACACTTTGCTTTTTACTTGCCTGAAAACCATCAGAAATCCCATTTGCTCATCCCGGAAATCAGCCGGTCTATGTCTTCATCCGAATGCATCGCGTTGAGCACCAGCCGGAGCACGGGGACATCCGAAGGGTCAGGATAAGGGAAGCAGGGAACAAAAATATCCTGCTGCAGCAGGTGCTCGTGCAAACCCGGGATCCTGCTGCAAAAAACAGGATAACCCGGCAGGAAGCTGAAGCGTCCAAGGTGGGGAAAGCCGGACCTGAACCGCTCCGCTACATCCTGCAGCCTTTCCAGCGCACGGCGATAGCCTCCGTTGACCAGCAGCTGTTCCATGGCATACAGATAGGCAGGCGCTACCGGCGAGCTGCCGGCAAACCACGGCGTGGCGCGGATCAGCGCTACAACCCGCTCCTCCGAGAAAATAACACCGCCCGGCACACCCATCGCCTTGTTGAGGGAGGCATTGACGATAGGCTTCAGCCCTTCCATGCGCCGCAGCGCGCCGTATATCCCTGCGCCCGCCGCTCCCGTAACCCCCAGCCCGTGCGAATCGTCCGCAATCACCCAAACCTTCCGCCCCGGGGGAATCCGCTGCAGCGGGGCGAGGTCCGGCGCGCTGACCCACGGAGATCCTACTGCATCAAAGCAAAGCAGGTGGACCCGGTCTTCCGGCGCGGCCGCTATGTCGGCGATCTCCTGCTCCAGCCAATCGCCGACACTGCCTTGCCCTGCACGGGGCCTTTCGCTCCACAGGGCCGGGTGGGTTTGCGGCGCCAGCCGGACAGTGACCTGCAGCCTGTCATCGGCGTAATACTTCCGGATCACTTCCCCGACCACCCGGCACAACAGCTGACCGGCCCACATGCCTGACGAGACCGTCAACGCGGCTTCCGCACCGGCGAAATCCGCTATTTGCTTTTCTGCGGCGGCATAGACTGCCGGCTCTACCGGACCATTTCTCGAGCTTCCGTAATGTGCGCCATAGCGCTGCAGGCCTTCCCGGATCAGGCCGGCAAAACCCGGATGGTGCGCCATCCCGAGGTAGTCCGTACCGCCGAACCAAAGGTATTCTTTTCCTTGTTGTGTAAGCAGGATCCGGCCGGGAAGCCCGGCGGTTTCTATTTTTTCCAAGAGATAAATTCTTTTGTTAACTTTATCAGGTGCACAATTTACAAATCTGCAGGCGATCCTGACGGATAAGTTTACTCAAATCTTCTGACATGACTTCCACAGCACAGCCGGCATCTCCCGCATTCCTTACTAAAGAAGAAAAGGAGTATATTTTTAATCA
>JBEBSO010000176.1:0-7105 GCA_040394275.1 Telluribacter sp. | reverse complement strand
TTCTGCTCCACCTGAAATACATCCTGATGTTTATCACCGGCCATGTGCTTAACCTGAAAGACTGTATTGCCGCACATTACCAAAAGATACTGCAATCGGGCGCCAGCTGTTTCGGATTGCTCAGCGCCCTGGCGCTCGTCCTGTTTTCGCTTGCCCCGGACTACTTCCCGCTCTTTACGGAAAACTTCGGATTCCTCATCTCGGTGTTCTTTCTGCTCCGGTTTTTTGTCCTGTATATAGTCCTGTTGTCTAAAGCTACATTTATAAATCCGTATTTATTTTCGTACCTTTGCGTCACAGAAGTAATACCTCTTATTATCGGGATCAAAATTGCCCAATTCTAACGAGGTCTCTTTGTACAAGAAACTAAGTTGATTTAAATGAGTGAAACAATTAACTTCGACCAAAGCAGGCTGACAAAAGTCTCCAGCCTATTGGTTAGTCAGTCGAGACCTGCGGATGAAAACTCTCCCTATTTCGAATTGGCGAAAAAATTTAACATCAAAGTAGATTTCAGGCCGTTCATCCAGGTGGAGGGAATATCTTACAAAGAATTCCGGAAGAATAAAATCAACATTCTTGACCATACCGCGGTGATTTTCACCAGCCGAAATGCCATCGACCATTTCTTCCGGATTTGTAACGAAGCGAGAATAGAAGTCCCTGCCAGCATGAAATATTTCTGTATTTCGGACCAGACGGCCAATTACCTGCAGAAGTATATCGTGATCCGGAAACGTAAAATCTTCTCCGGCACCAAGACCGCCGCCGAGCTGATCGAGCTGATCCGCAAGCACAAGGGAGAGAAGTTTCTTTATCCCTGCTCGGACGTCAGGAAGAACGATATCCCGGAGTTTGCGGATACGGAAGACCTGCACTTTACGGAGGCCGTGATGTACCAGACCGTCTCCTCGGATCTTTCCGACCTGGAAGATGTATATTATGATATTATTACCTTTTACAGTCCTTCGGGTATCAAATCCCTGTTTGACAATTTCCCGGATTTCAAACAGAACAAAACGAGGATTGCTGCATTCGGCCCGACCACGGCCAAGGCGGTGGAGGATGCCGGATTGTACCTGGATATCCAGGCACCGCTCCCCAACGCCCCGTCCATGACCGGAGCGCTCGAGCTGTACATCCGGAAGGCCAACAACTTATAGCCCGGACGCAGTATGCCGGGTCGCATTTTGCCCGGCATACTGCTCTTTCGGAAACTGACGAAGGACCGGCCGGAGAAACATCTCCGGCCCAGTTTGATATTTCCAATTTTTTTCGTGAAAATGCGTTATCTCATAAATTATCTGCGTACCCGTAAATGCAGCGAGACAAGTAATAAACCAACCCGCAATGGTCCTGATCTATATGAAAAAACATTTCCGGATTTTTTTTGCAGCTACCCTGTTACTGACCCTGCCCCGGCTGTCCTTTGGACAAAAAGATCCGCAGTTCAGTCAGTTTATGCTCAACCAGCTGTTTTACAATCCGGCGGTATCGGGATCCGGTGAGCTGACCAGGGTACAGCTGACGCACCGCAGCCAGTATGCCGGCTACCAGGCGGCCATCGACGGGGATGGCGGCATATCCACCCAGCTGCTTACGTTCAGCATGCCCGTTCGGAATTTCGGGATAGGCTTCTATGCGCTCAACGACCGGATCGGCGCCTATTCGGGCCAGGACGTACAGCTGTCGCTCGCCTACAAGATCCCGGTAGCGGCCGGCATGCTCTCCGTAGGCGGCAGGGCAGGCGTATACCGGCAGGCGCTGGATTTCGACAGGCTGCGGCCGCTGGAGCCCGACGATCCCATCCTCGGGAGCGGCACGGTGGCCCAGATGAGACCGGATGCTTCGGCCGGCGTCCATTACGAAAGCGACAAATTCCATCTCGGCCTGTCCGGCGTGCACCTCCTCCATCCCCGGTACGACCTCGGCAGGACGGAAGCCACCAATCCCCTTGAGCCGGCTTTCTACCTCAACGCGGGCGTCAACCTGGAAGTGGGATACCTCACGCAGGTGCAGCCCGTTGCGCTGGTGAAGTCAAGCCTGAAAAGCATCAACAGTCTCTCCGCAGAAGGCGGCCTCCTCTTCAAATATGATAAGAAATACTGGTTGGGCGCTACTTACCGTCACGAAGATGCGTTCCTGATCCTGATGGGCGGAGTCAGCCTGTTGAGCGATCAGTCGCTGCATCTCTCCGGGGCCTACGACATCGTGGCCGGCGGCAGGTATCCCAAGTCCCCCGCCTCGTTCGAGATCATACTGTCCAAGTCCATTCCTATGTCGGGACCGGGCAAAAAAAGCATCGTACGTACCCCCAGGTTCAGATTTTGATGTATTTTACCCTAACTGCGTATGATTTTTCGAATTTTCACCAAAAATTTAATGGTCTATTATAAATACATACTCTATATTTGAAAATTGGATAAAAGTGCTCGGCAAGCTGCGAAATGAAAGCAAACAGGCATTTTATACCCTAAACCAGGCACCGGTATGGCTCCGACGGACCGGGAGAACATACTAAGAGTGATACCACAGCGTTTTAGTACTGATTTTAACTAACAATTAAGAATACCACCATGGATGTCAAAGTGTTCTATAGGATTGGAGCCAGGAGTTTGTTTTTTTTCTCCGCTGCTTTGCTGCTGCAGAGCTGCGGCTTTATGAAAGAGAAATTCGGGGGGAAGAATAAAGACATAGGTGTCTCTAACGGAGAGGTGGTGGCTACCGCCCGCAAGGGCTATCGCCAGACGACTCCTGCCGGCATGGTGCTGATCCCGTCCGGGTCGTTTATCATGGGGCAGGCCGACGAGGACATTGCCGCGACCATGTCGAACATGAACAAGCGGGTGACCATCATTTCCTTTTACATGGACGACACCGAGATCACCAACCATGAATACAGACAATTTACGAACGCACTGCTGACCGACTCCATTTCTGTGCTGGGAGAAGAAGAAATCATGACCAAATACTATCCCGACACCACGGCCTGGACCAAAGACTTTGCCTACACCAACGGGGACCCCATGGTCGAATACTATTATATGTCGCCTGCATTCGATACCTACCCGGTCGTAGGGGTAAGCTGGATCGCCGCCAACTACTTCAGCAAATGGCGCACCAACCTGCTCAATGACTACCGGGAAAAAGAAGGAATGTACCGCGCCCCCAGCTTCCGTCTCCCGACGGAAGCCGAATGGGAATGGGCCGCCAGGGGCGGGAAGCAAGGCGCCAAATATCCCTGGGGTAATCCCTATACAGCCAACACCAAAGGATGTTTCCTGGCCAACTTCAAACCGCAGCGGGGAAATTACGATGCGGACGGCTACCCCTATACCGCACCGGCCAACGCCTACAATCCCAACGACTTCGGCCTGTACAACATGGCCGGAAACGTAGCGGAATGGACCTCCGACGCCTATGCCGACAATGCCACGGCCATTGTCTGGGATATGGCGCCCAAAAACAACAACGACAAGGAACCCCGCAAGGTCATTAAGGGCGGCTCCTGGAAAGACGTAGCCTATTTCCTGCAGACAGGCACCCGCGCCTATGAGTTTGATACGGCCCGCCGGGCATTTATCGGGTTCCGCTGCGTGGTGGATAACGTGGAGGGAAGAAAAGGCGGAACGGCCCGTCGCCGCTAAGCGTATTTAAAAAGCTGAAAGCATGAGCAGCGGCGTGTTGCTCATGCTTTATATTTCTGAAAATTTTTCCTAATCTTAAATTTAAAAAGTTAAACAACCAATTATCTATGGCTAAGAATAACGGCACAAATTTCTTTTATGATAAGTTGCTTCCTACGATTTTCAGTGCGGGTGCGTCAGTCGTCATTTTGGGAGCCCTGGCCAAAATTCAGCACTGGGAATGGGGTGGCCCCCTCCTTACAGCAGGTCTGCTTACTGAAGTTGTCATTTTTGCCCTTTATGCTTTGCAAACATTTGTCCAGCCGGTACAGAAAGACCCCGACTGGGCGAGGGTTTACCCTGAGCTGGCTGACGATTACGACGGTCCCAGGATTTCGAGAGCAGGCGCTGCTGCGCCCGGAGCAGGCCTTACCGCCGGCATGGACAAGCTGCTCGCGGACGCCAAAATCACCCCGGATATTTTCGACAACCTGGGGAAAAATCTCCGGAGTCTCAGCAATACGGTAAGCCAGATTACAGACATTACCGATGCAACGGTAGCCACTTCCGAATATGTGAGCCAGGTGAAGTCGGCATCTGCCGCCATCAATGACATGAACAGGTCCTACGGTGTGGCCATCTCCGCCATGTCGTCTATGGCGGACGCCACCAAGGACGCGCAGCAATACCGGGAACAGTTTCAGCAGATCACCAAGAACATGGGTGCGCTTAACGCTGTTTACGAGCTCGAGCTCCAGGACACGACCAAGCACCTGAAAGCGATGAATGCATTCTACGGCAACCTGACTTCGGCAATGGAGAATATGGCCGACGCTACCAAGGAATCGCAGCAGTTTAAAACGGAGATCACCAAGCTGACCGGCAACATTTCCTCACTCAACAACGTGTACGGAAACATGCTTTCAGCGATGAGGGGTTGAGCCTGATGATTCCCCGCTTCATTTATTCAATTAATTTAAAACTGATAAGCTAACCCTATGGCAGGTGCAAAAGAGACACCCCGTCAGAAAATGATTGGGATGATGTACTTAGTATTGACTGCAATGCTGGCGTTGCAGGTAAGTTCGGCCATCATCGAAAAGTTCATCCTTCTGAATAACTCACTAGAACTCTCTTCGGGAGCTGCAAATAAAATAAACCAGGAAACTGTATTAAAAATAAAATCGGCCGTTGAGAAATCCGGTAACCGGGAAGCCGACGTGGCGGTCATGAACCAGGCGCAGCAGGTCCGCGAGCTCTCCGCAAAAATCATTGCCGAGCTCGACGGGCTGAAGGAGGAAATTATCCTGAAAGCAGGCGGCGGTCTTAACGAAGAAGGTGCCATCAAGAATCCGCAGGAAGAAGGAAAGGTCGGTGAGCTGATGATCGGTGCAAGCAGCAACGGAAAAGCCTATAAGCTGAAAAACGACCTGAATGCCTACGTCGAGCAGCTGAGCAAATATTCGATACAGAAATTCCCTTCGCTCGCGCTGGACGGGAAGGACGACCCGATCGCAAAAAACAGCCGGGACCAGCGCGGTAAGGATTTTGCCGAGCTGAACTTCGGACAGACTCCTGTCCCTGCAGCGCTGGCTGTGCTGAGCCAGAAGCAATCCGATATCCGCCGTATGGAAGGCGAGGTGCTGAATTACCTGGCGAGCAAAGTCGGGGCGGCTGATATCAAATTTGACCGCATCCTGCCTATGATCAGCGCAGATGCCAAGATCGTTGCGGCAGGCACCAAATTCAAAGGAGAAATGTTTATTGCCGCCGCAGCAAGCGGGATCACGCCCCTCATGAGCCTGAACGGGTCCCCGCTGAAGGTAGAAAACGGCAAAGGGCTCATCGAGTTCGTGGCGCAGGGCGGCGGTGATTACAACGCCGAAGGGCTGGCCCGCCGGGTGCTGAAAGGAACCATCACCTTCCCTACTCCTTCCGGCCGCGATACCACCGTGCAGCTCGAACAGGAATATTTCGTAGCCAAGCCTACCTACCAGATCGAAACAGGAACATTGCCGCCGCTGTACCTGGGCTGTGCCAACCGGCTGAGCATCCAGAGCCCGGCATTGGGCGCGCTGTGGTCGCCGAACTTCAGCGCCGACGGTGCGGAGGTAATCCCCAGCGGCCAGAAAGGAAAAATCACGATTGTTCCGAACAAAGCGCGGGTAAGCCTCACCGTGAGCAACCAGGGCAACGTGCTCGGTACCGAGCAGTTCAAAGTCGACCGGGTACCGAAGCCTACACTGGAAGTCCGCGTGGGCGGCAGGCCTTTCGACTCCAAGAGGGGCGAGCAGGCTTCCGCAGTCAGGTCTATCCAGGTGGTAGCCATCCCGGACGAAAGCTTCAAAAACTATTCGCCGGATGACGCGAAGTTCCGCGTGTCCTCGTTCCAGGTTTCGCTGGCGCGCGGTCAAAGAAGAATCGGCAACCCCGTTGCGGGCGGCTCCATATCCGGTCTCGCAGCCCAGGCTCAGCCCGGCGACCGCTACGTGATCGAAGTACTTACCGTAGAGCGGCAGAACTTCAAAGGAGCGATCTCCGAAGTAGAAATGGGCAGCCCTAATTTTATCATTCCCCTATATTAATTCGACGCGCCCGGCCGTTATTAAACATATTACTAAAACATCCGTGTTTATGAGATTGAAAGGAAAAGCCGCTGTTTGTTCTGCCTTCGCCGTGGCGATGGTATTTTCCGGGGCTAAGGCACAGGAAAGGGACGAATCCAGAGCCGGTGAGTTTTCTGCAAACGCGATCGCACCTAACGATATCCTGCTGAAGCAGACGCTCTGGAGGAGAGTGGATCTCAAAGAAAAGATTAACCTGCCCATGTTTTCGACCAACAACGAGGTAACCCGCTATCTGCTGGATGCCGCGAAGGCAGGATTGCTGGATGCTTATACGAACGATTCCTGCGTGGTCAAACTGAAACCGGAGGAGCTGCACAAAAGGCTGCTCATCCCCAACCAGGTAGCGGGACTCTCGGCGGAGGAAATCGCTGCCGGCTTCGGCCAGCCTTCCAACGACGGCTGGGGAGACGCCAACAACCAGAATGCAGCGAATAAAAACGCCGCAGCCACATCAGACGACGGCTGGGGTTCGCCTAAAAAAGAAGAAAAGAAAGCTGCCGAGCCGGAAGACGACGGCTGGGGACCACCCAAAAAGAAAGCAGCTCCTGCCAAAAAAGGCACCCAGAAAAAAGCGGTGACCGAAGAGCCGCCGGCAGAGGTCGCCGCCAAACCGGATACCTCCTTCCAGCAGCAGGCGGCACAGGTGCTGGAGTAAGAATATTTCCCCAAGCAGCTGAGCATTATCGAAATCAGGGAGGACTGGGTGTTTGACAAAAACCGCTCCAGGCTGTATACGGATATACAGACCATCACGATCTATGTTCCGGCAGACCAGAACATAAACGGGCTGGAGCTTCCTGTAGCCTCTTTCAGGTACAAGGATGTAGACAGGCTCTTCAGGAGCGATCCCAA
>JBEBSO010000175.1:0-7183 GCA_040394275.1 Telluribacter sp. | reverse complement strand
GACGGTCTTCCTGAACCGGGCTACCGTCTCCTGCAGCCGTGCAAACTCTTCCGACGACCACCCCCTGAACACTTCGTCATGGTAGGTGACGCCGCTTTCCGCGACAATAAGATTCTGTTCGTTGGCCGGCGTGTCGGCCACAGGTATATCAAAGGTGAAAGAGGTCGGCGTCAGCTCCTCCACAGGTACCGCTGATATGGCTGCATCGGGTCTTTCCGGCGTGCTTTCGGCTACCGGCGCTGTACCGCGCACTTCATCATCGGCAGGCGACGTTTCCGCAGCTTCCTCTTCCTCATGGCTGCCTGCAGGCAGATGGATCGGGATCTTCAGGCTTTTGAAACCGGCCGCTACGATCGTTACCCGGAGCTTCGCACCCAGCGAATCATCAAAAATCGTTCCCAGTTTGAACATCCGGGCATCTCCCTGGATCTGCGAGAGGACATAGTTGGTGATCAGCCTCTGCTCGCCCATTGTGGCCTCGTATTTTTCACTGGAAGCCAGTGTGACCAGGATCCGTTTGGCGCCGGCTATTTCGTTGTCGTTAAGCAACGGAGAATCCAGGGCGTTGCGGATGGCCACCGCTGCACGGTCCTCCCCTTCTGCTTCAGCCATTCCCATCACCGACTGCCCGGCCCCCTTCAGCACTTTCTGCACGTCCTTGAAGTCCGTGTTGATATTGCCCTTGGTGGTAATGATCTCGGAAATACTCTTTACCGCATTCAGCAAAATATTGTCAGCCTGGGCAAATGCCTGGCTCATTTTCATGTCTTCATACAATTCTTCCAGCTTCTCGTTCAGCACGACCAGGACCGTATCACTGTGCTCCTGGAGCTCGAGGATCCCCTTCAGCGCCTGCTCCTTCTTGTCCGAGCCTTCCCAGGAATAGGGTGCCGTCACGACCGATACCGTCAGCATTCCCATTTCCTTGGCCGTCTTCGCGATCACGGGCGCCGCACCAGTGCCCGTTCCTCCTCCCATCCCGGCGGTAATGAATACCATCTGCGTAGTACCGCTGATCAGGCCCTTGATGTCGTCCATCGACTCAAGCGCAGCATCCGAACCGTTTTTAGCATCCGTCCCTGCTCCAAGTCCCTTGGTCAGGTTGGGCCCCAGCTGTATTTTGGTAGGTACCGGGCTGCTGAGCAGCGCCTGGCGGTCGGTATTACAAACCACAAAATCGACGTCCTTAATTTTGTTGAACATGTAATTGACCGCGTTGCTCCCACCTCCGCCGACCCCGATCACCTTGATGATCCTGGAGTTGGCATCCTCCGCTATTTTCTTGTCAACTGAATTCACAATAAAGTCCTGGTCTAGTAAGCTGTTAAGATTCGTGCTCATGTTATTGATTGTGGATTTTATGCTCTCATTACACCCTAGTACTCATCGGCATCGCGGCTTCCCGGCTTGAAGAGGTCGCGGAGAATCCCCCTGACCGAGGGAGCTGCCGGTACCGGCTCTTCCTGCTTTTTCACGGTTTCCTTCGGCACCTTCGGCGCGTTTTCCCTTATCCTGAATACCGAGTTCACCCGGCTGTCCATGGTTTTTATACCTGCCCAGACCAGCCCCAGGGCCGTCGCATAGGAAGTATTGCTGACCGCATCTGCCTTGGAGGTCCGTTCCAGGCCCTCGGGAATTCCCACCCTGACCGGCATACCTTCGGACACCCTGCTGAAGATCGTTTCGATTTCACTGATGTTGGCCGTACCTCCCGTGAGGACGATCCCTCCGATGAGCTCATGGGCCAGCCCGGATTTCAGGATCTCCGCATATACCAGCGCGGCGATCTCCTTAAGCCGCTCCTCAATGATCAATGCCACATTTTTCTTCAGGATCTGGCGCGGCTTATGCCGGGGAAGGTGATTGACCAGGATCTCAATGTTCATAGGTACTTCCTCCGACAGGGCGGTACCGTATTCCTTTTTCAGCATTTCCGCATGAGGAAGCTGTATCCCGCACCCTGAACGGAGATCCATCGTAATGTGCCGGCCGGCCACAGGCAGGCTTGCCGTATACTTGACGATCCCTTCCTGGTAGATGACAATGTCGGTGGTGCTCTCCCCGATGTCTACCAGGACCACCCCCGCTTTCTTTTCTTCTTCATCCAGCACGGCCAGTCCGGCCGCGAGAGGCGCCAGCATCATGCGGTCGATTTCCACTTCGCTGTCCGCCAGCTCAATGCTTTTTTCCGCATTTTCAATGGATTGGCTGTCTGCCGACACAATGACGAAGTCGCCGCCGAGCTTGATACCCCGGCGCCCGACCGGGTGCCATACTTTCTTGAGATTATCGACAATAAAATGCTTGGGAAAAACATGCATGATCTCGCGGTGAGACTCCTTCTTGGACAGGTAAATATCCCGGATCAATTGATCCACATCCTTTTGGGTCACCACTTCGCTGGTTGCAGAAGTCGCCCGGATAGAGCCGTCATTCAGCTCTGCAGCGACCACGTGGGTACCGCCGAAGCTGACATTTACATTCCCGATTTCTATATCCGGGGAAAGCGCCACCGCCGACTCCAGCGCAGTCTTTACGGCACTTCCCACCTGCATAAAATTTTCTACAAACCCATTCCGGATGGCCTCCTTTATAAGCTTCACCTCGCTGAAACCAAGTATCTCCAGATTACCTGATTTCGAGAGCGGGCTATATTCGGCTACGACCACCGCGACCTTACTGCTCCCCAAATCAACACCGACCATGATGCTGCTTCCTGCCATAATAAAAAGTCTTTTTATTCACACACTACTTGATTCCTGTATTTGATGCTCACCCTGGAGTACCTGTTCCAATCCTCTTTCAGCACTTTCTGGTAAAAAACCCTCAGCTTTCCGAATTTGGAAGCGATTCCCTCCGCCGGGCCAAATTCGATCCGCTGGTCGCCGAGCGACGTAAACAATACCGCTTCCCCGTCTTTCTGCACGCGGACCTCGGTGACCTGGGCCCTCCAGAAGTCATCCTTATCGATAAACCTCAGCAGTTCGAGCACTGCCGCTCCTTCCCCGTTCGCCAGCTCCCTGCGCGATGAAAAAAAGGAGCCCGACACCAACACCACCCTCGTCGAATATTTCCCGGAGAGCGGCATGTACCCGCCTTCCCCGTTAATGTAAAAACCTGAACTCTGGCGCCATTCTCCTCTTTCAGATACAGGCACCCACCTGGCCAGAGGCCGATGCTGCCTTACCCTGACGATGACATTTCCGTTGAGGTCCTTGTACGCAGAGCACTCCGCAACCAGCTTGTTCGCTTTAATCCTCTCCTCCATAAGATGAAGATCGACCGAAGCAAAACTACTGCCTTTGAGCGGGTCGCTCCCATTTTCCGTTGCCAGCTTTTCTATATCGGCCGCACTGAGAAACTGTTCATGCTGATCTCCCTCCAGCTTTACGATAAGGTTATCGAACCGCCGGCCTGAGAGCCCACGTTCAGCCATTCCTACGCTCAGGAGCAAAATCCCGCCCCAAAGCGCGCTTATTACCCATTTTCGTGAATAGCAAAATTTACGTAGCATAAATTGAAATTTAAAGGAGTTTCCCCAAATAATTAGCAAACGCCCGTATTATTTCAGCACATCCCGCAGCGGCAATACCAACCGGTCGATGTCGCCGGCCCCGATCGTTACCACGACATCGGTATCCCAGCCGGCTATTGTGCGGACCAGCTCATCGTCTTTAACGAGGTGCTTATCGGGATTATTGACCAAATTTAACAACATGGCCGAATTAACCCCTTCGATAGGCAATTCCCTTGCAGGATAAATTTCCAGCAGGACCACGCGATCGGCCTGCGAAAGACTTTCCGCAAAACCGTGCGCAAAATCCCTTGTACGGGTAAACAGGTGCGGCTGAAAAACCGCCGTAACGTGGCGACCGGGAAACAGGGACCGGACACCGGCAAGAAAAGCATTGATTTCGGTGGGATGGTGCGCATAGTCGTCAATAAGTACCCGGGGGCCGTCCAGCACGAATTCGAAACGCCGCCTGACCCCCTCGTAGGTATTCAGGCCCGCCCTGACCTGGTCCGGGGTAAGGCCCGCCCACAGTGCCGCCGCAGCAGCAGCTATCGCATTCTCGACGTTGTGATAACCCGGCATACGCAGCGCAATATCTTCGATCGGCCCGCCGGGTGTCCGGATGGTAAATTTAAACCTCCCTTCTTCTACACGAAGCCCGGAACTGTAAAAATCCCCCTCCCGGAGAGAATACTCCATCACGCGCGCCGAGGCAGCATCGCCGATCTTCAGCCCCTTGCGCAGGAACAGCACGCCGTCCTTCCTGATCTGGGATACATACCTGCGGAACGAATCCAGCAAGGCGTCATGCGCTCCGTAGATGTCGAGGTGATCGGCGTCCGTGGACGTGACAATCCCGGCTTCCGGGAACAGCGTAAGAAATGACCTGTCAAATTCATCCGCCTCCACGACGCAAAAGGTCTCTCCGGGCTTACCGGCAGGATCATTCAGCAGGAAATTGGAATTGTAATTGCGGGTGATGCCTCCCAGGAAGGCAGCCGTATTCACCCCGGCATGCCGGAGCAGGTGAGCGACCATAGACGAGGTGGTGGTTTTACCATGCGTACCGGCCACCCCGATCGTTCTGAGCGGGCGGGTAAGCCAACCCAGCACTTCCGAGCGTTTCTGTATGGTATATCCGTGATCGCGAAACCATGCGGCCTGCCTGTGCCCGGCGGGGATGGCCGGTGTATATACCACGAGCGTCTCCTCCGGGGATTGCCTGAACTCTTCCGGGATCAGGTCCGTCTCGTCCGTATAACAAATCCTGATCCCTTCCTCTTCCAGCGTCCGGGTCAGGACCGTCGGCGTCTTGTCGTAGCCGGCCACAAGGAAGCCGTTCACGTTAAACCAGCGGGCGATCGCGCTCATCCCGATGCCGCCGATTCCTATAAAAAATACATTCTTCCAGTTCCCGGTGTGTTGTGTGGCCATTTTATAAAATTCTGACTGTATGGAAAACCTATCCCAGGTAGCTGCTGATGCTCATAATATCAGCGAAAACCCCCGAAGCCGTCACTTCAGCACCTGCCCCGGGTCCTTTGATGACCAGCGGCCGGTCTTTGTATCTTTCCGTTGTAAATGAAACGATATTATCGCTTCCCGACAAGGTGTAAAAGGGATGCCCTGCCCCCACTGTCTTCAGCTCCACCGTGGCCTTACCATCTTCCAGCGTAGCCACGTACCGGAGCTTTTCCCCGTTTTCAGCAGCCCGGCTCAACAGTCCTGAAAAATAGCCGTCAGAAGCTTCGAGCTCTTCGAAAAATGCAGGCACGGTAGGTGCGGCCAGGCAGTTTTCCGGCAGCAGCTTCGCCACCGTGACCTCGTCGGGTTCCAGCGGCACGCCGACCTCCCTGGCCAGGATAAGTATCTTGCGCGCCACATCCGCACCGCTGAGATCATCCCGCGGGTCGGGCTCGGTAAATCCCCTGGCTTTGGCTTCCCTCACCGCATCTGCAAATTTCAGCTCCGGGCCGAAGCTGTTGAAAATAAACGACAGGGTACCCGACAGGATGGCCTCGATCTTCAGGAACTTATCCCCGCTGGCGATGAGACCCTGGATGGTATTGATGATCGGCAGCCCGGCCCCGACATTGGTTTCGTACAAAAATTTCACCCCTCTCCGCAGGGCAGTCCGCTGCAGGTGCAGGTACTCGGCATAGGGCCCCGAATTGGCCACCTTATTGGGCGTAACCACCGATACACTCGCGTCCAGCAGCTCCTCGTAATACCTGACAATGTCTTTGTCCGACGTACAGTCTACGTATACGCTGTTCGGGAGGTTGAGTTCCTTGATCCGCTGCACGAACGCCGGTATGCTGGTTTTCACGCCCTGGCTCTCGAGCTCCTCCCGCCACATAGCCGGCGTAATACCGCCCGGATCGAGCAACATTTTGCGGGTATTGGAAAGGCCGATAATGTTGATGGTCAGCAGCTTTTCTTTCCTGAGGAACTCTTCCTGCTTCCGGATCTGCTCCAGCAGGGTACTGCCGATCAGGCCCACGCCTACCACAAACAGATGGAGCGATCGTGTTTCGGATTGAAAAAATACACCATGGATGGCATTCAGCGCTTTAGAAAGATCGTTTTTAGAAATGACGACCGAAATATTCAGTTCGGAAGATCCCTGTGCAGTGGCGGTTACGTTGATCCCGTTTTTACCCAGCACCGAAAACAGCTTGCCGGAGATACCGCTGCTCTTTTTCATTCCCTCCCCTACGATGGCAATAATCGAAAGGTTTTTTTCGATACCGATGCTGTCGATGTCCCCGTTGGCGATCTCATTTTCGAACGCCGTCTCCAGGATCCGGCTTACCCGGTCTGCATTTCTCGGGTCGATGGCAAAACAGATCGAATGCTCGGAAGAAGCCTGGGAGATCAGGACCACGCTGATCTGGTTGACAGACATCGCATTGAAAAGCCGGGCTGAAATACCGGCCACGCCTATCATGCCGCTTCCCTGGATATTTACCAGGGCAATGTCGTCAATGGAGGATATACCCGTGATGTCAAACTCACGATGCCCGCTTTCGTCACTGATGACGGTACCGGCAAAGGTCGTATCGAATGTATTGAGAATCCGGATGGGGATTTTTTGCACAAAAGCCGGCTGCAGGCTGGGCGGGTAGATTACCTTCGCGCCGAAATGCGACAATTCCATCGCTTCCGAATAAGAAATGGCCGGGATGGTAAAGGCATTGGGAACTTTGCGGGGATCGGCCGTCATCATGCCGTTGACGTCCGTCCATATTTCGATTACCTCTGCGCCCAGGGCGGCCGCGATGATCGAGGCCGTATAGTCGGATCCCCCGCGGCCCAGCGTGGTAGTAACGCCCGATGCATCCGACCCGATGAAACCCGTCACGCATTGCAGCCTGTTGGTCCTCGCAAAATGCTCGAGGATCTGCTGGCTGGTCACTTCGAAATCGACCTCGGCAAAACCATGCGCCGTATTGGTGCGGATCAGCTGCCTGGCATCGCAGAACTCGGAGGGAATATCAGCGCTGTTGAATACGCCGTTGATAATGGTCACGGAAAGCCGCTCACCGAAGCTCATCACCAGGTCCAGCGAACGGGGTGTCAGTTCACGGGTCAGCAGCACGCCCCGGAGTAAATCCTCCAGCTGGTTGAAAAGGCCTTTGGCCGCAGCGATGGTGCCGCTCTGGCTTT
>JBEBSO010000174.1:0-7195 GCA_040394275.1 Telluribacter sp. | reverse complement strand
TCTTTAGGTAAGCAGCCAGCTTTTGATGGTACAATTTTCTCATTTCGGAATGAAAATGCGCATATATCAAAGCCAATCCGTCAAACACATTTTCGGGATAACTGATGCTTTCAATGCCGGAAACGATATAGTCGATCTGCACCCCGTTCTTTTCAGCCAGGAGCTCCGCTTTCCTTTTTCCTTCCCCGCTCTGGTCGAAGGCTGATACGGCCCAGCCCGATTGGGCAGCAAAAACAGCGTTTCTTCCTTCTCCTTCAGCAGGAAACAGGATTCTTCCGGGATGTATTCCTGTAAGTTTCGCTTTCAGGTATTCGTTCGGGTCTTCTCCGTAAATAAATTCCTTCCGGCCATACCGCTCGTTCCAGAAGCCCGGGTTATAATTTATTGTCTTATGTACCTGCTGCTTATCAGCCATCTTGTGAAAAGTTTAAAAATGCTATTTTACCTGCTAAGCCGGCCTGGCTGCACAAGGGTAATTTTGTTCCTGCCTAATTGCACCGTTCCGTTTTCCTCCAGTTGTTTCAATAGCCGCGAAACGACAACGCGGGCCGTACCCAGTTCGTTGGCCAGCTGTTCATGGGTGACCTGGATGGCAGCGGATTGTATGAGCTCCGATTTCTTTCTGAGCAGGGCCAGCAGCCGCTCATCCACTTTTTTAAAGGCAATGGCATTCACGATTTCCAGCAGTTCCTCAAAACGCTTGTGGTACAGGCGGAAGATATAATCCAGCCATTGAGGGTATTCCCTGATGAACAGCGAAACCTTGTCGATCGGAAGGAAAAGTATTTCCGCATCCTCCTCCACTTCGGCTTTAACCTTGCTGGTCTCGTGGTGCATACCACCCAGGAAAGACATGATGCAGCTTTCACCCGGCTTGATATAATACAATAAAATTTCCCGGCCGTCCTCTTCCGTCCGGATGACCTTTAAAGTGCCCTTTATAACAATAGGGATAGAGCGGATATGTGCATTTTCATTCAGGACGATACTTCCCGCTTCATAGTTCTTTCGAATGCCGTATTTGTACAGTTTCTCTACTAATTCAGGCGACGACCTGAGCCCGGATATTTCTCCTGTTTTGTTCATTTGACAAAGTTAGAAATTTGTTTTCGATCCGGGGTTTTATGATGTGTCCGATTGTTGATGTAGCTGGAAAGTCAGGTTATGGAAAAGATTGTTCTCCTTTATTTTCATCAGGTTGCCGGGAGGATGCCGGATCATATGAATATAACCGGTTTCGATTTTTGTCCGGGGAGTGAGGCTGTATTCCGAATATTTTGTCTAGTGGGGAAGTTTGTCTCTGAAATAGCCGTACACCCACGTGCCGGCTATTGCGCTCAGAAGCGTAACGGAAACAACAGTCGCCCCGGTACCGATTTGTGCGAACAACGGACCCGGACAAGCGCCTGTGATCGCCCATCCGAACCCGAAAATGAGTGCTCCGTAAACCTGCCCTTTGTTAAATTTCTTAGGTGACAGCGTGACAGGTTCTCCATAGATCGTCTTGACATTAAACTTCCTGATGATCGCCACGGAGATAATTCCCACGACAACTGCGCTGCCGATAATACCATACATGTGAAACGACTGGAACCGGAACATCTCCTGGATTCGGAACCAGCTGATTACTTCCGCTTTAACGAACAGGACGCCGAAGAGCAGGCCTGCTGCGAGGTATTTCAGGTTGTGGTACCATTTGTGTTCAAGCCGGCTTTCGTTTATGCACATTGCGTCGGTAGCGCGCACGGCCCTGTCGGCGGCAGCTGCTATGCCTGACGGCTGAAAATGGATTTCCCGGTAGGTTTCCTTTTGCTGAGACATCGGTAAATTTTTTTGAAAATTTGGTTACAATGAAAGGATGTAGGGCAGGAGGAAATTGGCCGTCACTATACCGCCGATCATAAAGCAAATGGTGGCGATCAACGACGGGATCTGAAGGTTTGACAGCCCCATAATGGCGTGACCGCTGGTACAGCCCCCGGCATACCTTGTTCCGAATCCGACGAGAAATCCGCCTGCTACCATCAGGATAAAGCCTTTTAAGGTAAACAGGGAACCCCAGTTCAGAATATCCAAAGGGACCGGGTTGCTGTAGTCGGTGATGCCGTAGCCGGCCAGCTCGCCTGCAAGGTCGGGGTTGATTTCGATGTTGTTGGCGTTCACCAGAAAATGGCCCGCTATGAGTCCGCCGAGAAGTATGCCAGAGACAAAGAAGAGATTCCACACTTCTTTTTTCCAGTTGTATTGAAAGAAAGGGATGCCGGCAGGAATACAGGCGGCACATACATGCCGGAGTGACGAGCTGATTCCGAAGGATTTGTTGCCCATGAGCAGAAGGGCGGGAACGGTCAGGCCGATCAGCGGGCCGGCTACATACCAGGGCCAGGGCCTTGTAATAAGGTCGTGCATTTTGAATTGAATGTTGGTCTGGGATCTTTACTTCATCTTATAGGTCAGCTAGTGCATTCCTGCACGTTCTGCCAGGTGCCGCCATTGATTACATTCCGGAGTCCGTTCTGCTCCAGTATGCTCTTGGCCAGACTGCTGCGGTTGCCGCTGCGGCAGAACACCACTACGACGGATTTACCTTTGAATCGGGGTAGTTCACTTGCCATCCGCTCAACCGGTATATTGACCGCTCCTTTTACACTACCGGAAGCAAACTCCTGCGGGCTCCTGACATCGACCAGGAAGGCCCCTTCTTTGATGGCTTCTGTCAGCTGACTGTTGTCGGGCGAAGCGAATATATTTTTAAAAAAATCAAACATGGCTTTTGTCGTTTTAAATGATGGCGTGAAATTAACGCCCCTGTAAACCGATCTCCGCTACTATTGTTACACAGCGGATTATTTACATCTTTCCTTTCATCATCCGGTTCCAGTACAGGAACGGCAGCCCGTATTTTTTGAGGATCCAGAGGCGCCGGTGCTCTTTATAGCTTCTGAAAATCAGCATGCACTTTAGGAGCGGGTCCGGCGTAAACTCGTTTTTATAGTTGAATTCCGCCAATACCATTTTCCCGTACCCGGTTACCAGCGGGCAGGAAGAGTAGCCGTCATAAGAATGATTGTCGGCCGGCTTTTGATCCAGCAGTTTCAGTAAATTGCCGACCACGACAGGGGCCTGTTTCCGGATGGCCGCTCCTGTTTTGGCGGTGGGAAGCGCCGCCGCATCTCCCAGGGCAAACACGTTGGTAAATTTCTTATGCCGGAGTGAATGCGGGTCGACATCGACCCATCCGGCGGTATTGGCCAGCCCGGAGCCGGCAATGAAATCGGGAGCCTTCTGCGGCGGCGCCAGGTGAAGAAAGTCAAAGGGGATTTCCAGAAGGCCGTCTTTGGTTATCTTCGCTCCGGCAGGTAATACTTCTTCACTTTTTTCTCCGGCCGCCGTGTTGTCTTTGAAATAGGCCAGCTTTTTGTCTCCGTCTATTTTGACCGGTGTGTGAAGGAGCTTCACTTTGATCCGGTGCCGGTCAATGACTTTCATGAGGGTCTCAGCAACGGACTTTACTCCGAAAATGACAGTGCCGGGCGTAAGAAAAAAAATATCGGTTTTCTTGTCCAGTCCTTTTTTATACAAGTAATCCGCCGCCAGGTACATGGCTTTCTGAGGCGCCCCGCCGCATTTGATAGGCGTAGCCGGCTGGGTAAATAAAGCAGTCCCACCTTTAAAAGCCTGTAACGACTCCCAGGTATATTCCGGGTCGACATAGTTGCTGCAAACGGCGCGGGTTTTCAGCGCGTGCTCCAGTCCATCGATCTGTGAATAGTCATTGACCAGGCCTGTAGCAACTACCAGGTAATCATAAGAAAGCCTGCGGCCGGATGCGAGGGCTACGACGTTTTCTCCGGGAAGAAGAGCTGTTGCCTTGTCTTTGATCCAGTCTGCGCCCTTTGGAATGACCGATTGCTCGCTTCTCCTGGTTTTGGCCATATCAAAAGTCCCGGCGCCTACCAGGGTCCATGCAGGCTGGTACCAATGGTATTCGGAAGGTTCTATAATAGCGACCTGCAGATCGCGTCCTTTTCGCTTCAGCTGTGCTGCGGTCATGATACCTGCCGTACCGCCGCCGATAATCAGAACCTGGTAGTGATTTTTCATCGTTCTCCATGCTTGGTTGAGTGTCAAAATAAGCCGGCCGAGAGCAGGTCCACTGCTGTATGCAGAGAATTTCAACCTGCCGGCAGTATTGGCGGCTCCTAAACCCGGCGCCGCTCCACCTCATGCCCTGAACAGCTCAGGGGCTTTTTCATTCCATTCTTTCATTCCTCCCGAATAGTTCTTCACATTTTCAAAGCCATTCTTTTTCAGGATCGAGCAGGCTATGGTCGCCCGGTCTCCTGCCTGGCAATGAATGACGATACGCTTTTCTTTGCTGATCTTGTCAAGGTTATCCGGGAGCGTTCCTACAAACACGTGGTCCGCTCCTTCGATATGCTTAGCTGCGTACTCGGTCTCCCCGCGTACGTCGACAATCTGTACGTCATCCTTACCGATCAGCGACGCAAATTCTTCGATATCGATAACATCCGCTTTTTCCAGCGGGATTTCCATCTGGCCAACGTCCGTGATAAATCCATAGAGGTTATCCATCCCGATGCGCATCAGCTTGCGGGTGATGTCGTCCATCCGGCTTTCATCGGCCACTACCATAAACTGTTCCCGGTAGTTGAGAAGCCATCCCATCCAGGTCGAAAACGAGTTGTTGTGCTGGATATTGATGCTTCCGGGAATATAGCCTTCGGCGAATACGGCTTTGTCCCGGGTGTCAATGAGCCTGATACCCTTCCCGTAAGCCGACAGGAACTGCTCCCTTGTCAGCTTTGGATGTTTCGGAACCTCGATCAGAAGCGGGCGATCTACTTTGTTCAGGTGCTTCATCATCGCGAAGTACTTCGGCGCTTCGGGCTGATCGGTCAGCAGGTAGTCTGTAAACGCTTCTTCGTCCTCCCCGTATCGGAACGCCCAATTTCTGATTTTTTCGTAGCCTACTGTTGAGCTGTGTACGGCGCCCAGCGCCTTGCCGCAGGCAGACCCTGCACCATGAGCCGACCATACCTGAACATAGTCGGGCAAACCGGCAAATTTTTTAAGTGACCGGAACATTTGCTTTGCACCCACCTCTTTGGTGCCGATTAATCCTGCTGCTTTCTCGAGTAAATCAGGGCGGCCGATATCCCCGACGAATACAAAGTCTCCGGTAAATATCATTACCGGTTTGTCGGTGGCAGGATGGTCTGTAAGCAGGAAGCTGATACTTTCCGGGGTGTGGCCGGGTGTATGTAAAACCTCCAATGTCAGGTTTCCCACGCTGATGATATCCCCGTCCTTCAGCCCGATATGCGGGAAAAGATATTGCCAGTTTTCCCCGCCCTCGTCTGAAAGGTAAAGTTTAGCCCCGGTAACGGCAGCCAGCTCCCTGGAGCCGGCCAGGAAATCAGCATGGATGTGGGTCTCCGTAATGTGGGTGATCCTGAGATTATTTTGAACGGCAATTTCAAGGTAGGTATCGATATCCCGTTTTGCGTCGATTACGATCGCTTCGCCGGTAGCCTGGCATCCTACCAGGTAGCTTCCCTGGGCAAGGCTTTTGTCATATATGTGTTGGAAGAACATAGCTTATGATGATTTTAGAAATTGATAGTACAAAATTGGCTGATAGATGCAGCGTATACAGCTACTTTTGTTACACTGCGGAAAATTGCTCTCTTTAGGCCAGAAAAGTTTCCTTAAAAATAATATACACACCCATCACCAGCACGAACCATCCGAAAGCGGGTTTTAGTTTTTCACCATTTATTTTCTTTGAGAGCGCAAAACCTATAAAAATACCGGCTATGGCAAAAAGTGTAACAACTACCAGGAACGTCCAGTCCATCATGACCTGGCTGCTTTCACCGAAAAAGCCGATAAGTGATTTGGCAGCGATGATCACAAGCGATGTGCCCACCGCCTCTTTCATCGGCAGCTTGCTCAGCAGCACCAGCGCGGGGATGATGAGGAACCCGCCTCCTGCTCCTACCAACCCTGTAAGCAGGCCGACCACCGAGCCTTCAAGGAAGATAAGGGGATAATTAAACTGTTGTTCTCCCGCCCCGGCGTGGGGATCTGTCTTGTCCTTTTTGATCATGCTGTAGGAAGCCATAATCATCAGCAGCGCAAACAGCAACATCAGCGAAGCGCTTTTGGTGACCTCGAAGCTTCCGGCAAAGAAAAGCGTCCGGGGAATGACCGGAACAAGGTAGTGCCTGGTAAGGAATACTGCGGCGATAGAGGGTATCCCGAAAATGACGGCGGTTTTTACGTTGACCAATCCTTTCTTAAAGTAAGAGACAGACCCGATCACACTCGTGGCTCCGACAATAAAGAGCGAATAGGCTGTCGCCAGTATGGCGTCCACATGAAACAGGTAGACCAGTACCGGGACGGTAAGAATGCTGCCGCCTCCGCCGATCAGGCCGAGCGATATACCTATTAATACGGGTGCAATGTAGCCTGCGATTTCCATTGGTTTTTTAAGTTTGATGCTGCGAAGCTACATCTGCTTAAAAAGGGTCACAGCTACTTTTGTTACAGTGGTGAATTATACTGTTGCCGCGAACATGCATTGGGACATCAACAGGCAACAGGCCGGGATTCCACAACAACAGTATGCCCGATTTTCTTGAACAGGAAGTCATGTAAGGCTGTCCCTTTCAATTCCTGTTTGGTGCTGCCGCTCCGGTAGTGATAGGCGCCATGATGAGAGATAGGTACGGTGCTCACCGGTACAACAATTTCAATGTAATGCTTCCTATACCGGGACAGGAAACACGGGTAACACCTTTTTAGCACAAAGTGTATATCCGAATTTTCCTGCCGAAAAAGGCCAAACTTTGGGCCAAAGTGCAAGAAAAAAGGCCGGTATCTCGCGATAACCGGCCTTTCCGTGGAGATGGAGGGATCACAGTCGAACACCTGATTCGGTTTTTGACGTTTCTGGATAGAATTAAGTAGCTAATAATGAGGTAGTTATTTTGTGCTGTAGTTTGCGGCTATGAATAGCAAATGTCTTCATTCACGAATACAAGCCAACCGGGCCCAAATACTATAGATCTGAAGATCGATTAAAAACCGATAAACCTACCAGCAGGTTTACACCATAAGTACCTATATATAATATTTATTGGTATATTTGTGTTTTGAGATAAGC
>JBEBSO010000173.1:0-7278 GCA_040394275.1 Telluribacter sp. | reverse complement strand
CGAGTACAGGAAGGTGTCGAGCACCGGATGGATCAGGTTGTCCTCGATGCGCTGAGCGACTTTAAGAAGAAGGTTGCTCCGGTAAGCTGCGGAGGTGCGGCTCCAGGTTTCGAACGCCTGATGCGCCGCATCCAGTGCCAGCTCGATATCTTCCCTGCCGGAACGTGCAGCCTGGGTAAACACCCTGCCGTCGACGGGTGAAATGTTATCGAAATATTCTCCTTTCAGGGGAGCCACCCATTTTCCGCCGATGTAATTGTCATACCTTTCCTTAAAGGCCGGTCTGGGGACGCGCGTTTCTACTGCTTCTAAAGTATCCATATAGAAAGAGATCTTAAGTTTGGGAATGTTGATGTACAAATTTCTTTCAATTATCTGAGGGAATTTTCCAATATCGTATCATGTTTATTTGAAAAAATACCTTCCTTCCCGGCGAAAGGAAATGGCCTGCTTTTTCGTTATCACCCGGGAGGAAGGAAAATTTTTACAGGTAAAGTCACATATCTCAGCGTGTATACAAATTTCATCAGGAACGAATGGAAAAGAATTTTGTCCCTTTGCAGCAATCGCTGACGCCGGCCGGGAAATTGCAGACGCTGGTGGAAAACAGGTCGGTTTATTCGATGAGCCAGTGCGAGATGAATATTTTCGAAACGCACGTGGCCAGCGACCAGGTAAGTCTGAAGTTTAACGACCTGGTTTTTACCGCGATGCTCCGGGGGAAAAAGGTGATGAATGTCCTGAATACCCGCTTCGATTACTTCCCCGGGGAATCGGTGGTGGTGCAGCAAAGGGAGGAGATGATCATCGATTTTCCTGAAGCCAGCGAAGAACACCCGACGCAGTGCGTGGCCCTGGCCATTGACGAAAAAAAGATAAGCGAAACGCTTGCCTTCCTCAATGAATATGATGCAAAGGCCGAGGACGGGGAAGCGTGGCAGCTGGATCCGAACCAGTATCATATCAAAAATACGGAGGAAATCGCCGTTGCGGTGGACAGGCTGGTGAAGATATCGAAAGAGGATAACCGGCTCAAAGACGTGTTTGCGGGTATTGCCCTGCAGGAGCTTCTGCTCCGGCTCATGCAGACCCAGGCGAGAACATTGATTTTTGACAACTACAGGCAGCATGCTTCCACGCACCGCTTCGCTTTTGTGGTTCAGTACATCAGGGAGCACCTGGTCGAAAACATCACGATAGGGAAGCTGAGCGATCTTGCCTGCATGAGCAAGTCGCATTTTTTCAGAAGCTTCAAACGGGAGCTCGGGATCAGCCCGGCTGAATATATTATCCGGGAGCGGATCAGGTTGTCCAAAAAAATCCTGCTGGATCCGCAAGTGTCAATTACGGATGCCAGCTATCGGACAGGCTTTCAAAGTGTAAGCTACTTCAGCACGCTGTTCAGGAAGTATGAAGGGATCACCCCGAAAAGCTTTAAGAAGTCGCGGGGCTTATCCTATATTGCCGGATGAATTTTTTTCTTCATTACTCCCCGTTCCTGCTGAAAGCCTGGTTTTCGGATTATCTCTGGCGTGTAGATACGTCGGAAAGGAAAATTTTTCTAACTTTTGACGACGGACCTATACCGGAAGTCACGGAGTTTGTGCTGAAAACGCTTGGCGATTACCAGGCAAAGGCTACTTTTTTTTGTATCGGCGACAATGTGCGGAAGCACCCGGATGTATTCCGGCAGCTCGCCGGGGGAGGGCATAGCATAGGGAATCATACTTTTAGCCACCTGAATGGCTGGAAAACCGATGCCGGTGTCTACCTGGCCAACTTTGAAAAATGCAGGGCAGTGCTGGACAGCGGGACGTCCCTGTTCCGTCCTCCCTATGGCCGTATCCGTAACAGCCAGTACAGGCTCCTGCCGGCAGGTACGCGGGTGGTGATGTGGGATGTGCTCAGCGGTGATTTTTCAAAGGAAGTTACGCCGGAAAGATGCCTTTCACAGAGTATAAAGTACACCAGGGAAGGCTCGATCGTGCTCTTTCATGACAGTGTCAAGGCGTGGAAAAACATGTCGTATGCCTTGCCGCGTTTCCTGGATCATTTTTCTGCCCGCGGCTACCTGTTCGAGGCGCTTCCCATGTCCCGGCAGGAATGAGCTCCCGTCGCGTAGTATCATTTCCGGGATCGGCAGTAAATTGAATAAGTTCCGGAAATATAGGAATATAAATGTTAATTTCGGGCCTTAATATTCGTTAACTGATTAATGTAGAAAACAAGACATGGCGTCGTCAATTTTAAAAATTACTCCAACTGATAATGTTATTGTAGCACTGAGAAACCTGGAGGCGGGGGCTACCGTCGAATGGGAAGGCGAGTCTTACACCTTGCCTGCAGGCGTGTCATCCAAGCACAAATTTGTTACCCGCGACCTCGATGTGAATGACCCCATCATCATGTACGGGGTGCTGGTAGGCCGGGCTTCGCAGGCGATCCGTAAGGGGGAGCCGATCACCACCTTCAATATGCGGCATGATTCGGAAGCGTACAGTACCGCGAAGCGCAAGCCCTACAGCTGGGCGCCGCCGGAAGTCAGCAGGTGGCAGGGCCGGACTTTTAATGGGTACCACCGTGCGGACGGCCGGGTGGGTACCTACAATTACTGGCTGGTGATCCCCCTGGTTTTCTGTGAAAATCGAAACGTGATCCTTTTGAAAGATGCCTTCGAAAGGGAGCTGGGCTATGCGCAGCCGGAAATATACAGGAACCAGGTGCAGGAGCTGCTTCAGCAGTACAGGCAGGATGGCCTGGACGGGATCGGGCAGGTAGCCAATTCTACGCAGGCCCCGGATCGGTATGTCATGAAAAACAGGGTTTTCCGCAATGTGGACGGAATCAAGTTTCTGACGCATGAAGGAGGCTGCGGGGGGACGCGCCAGGACGCCAATACCCTGTGCGCCCTGTTTGCCGCCTATGCCGTGCATCCCAATGTGGCGGGCATTACCGTGCTGAGCCTGGGCTGCCAGAACTCCGAGCTCAGGATACTGGAGGATGAGATACGGAAAAGGGACGCTGCTTTCAATAAGCCGCTTTATGTATATGAGCACCAGCAGGGCACCGAGTATGCGCTGATGACGAACGCCATCCGGCAGACTTTCCTGGGCCTGGTGGAGGCCGACCGGCTGGAACGTGAGCCGGCGCCGCTTTCGAAGCTCAGCGTAGGCTTGAAGTGCGGAGGATCCGACGGCTTTTCCGGGATCTCGGCCAATCCCGTGCTGGGTGTGCTGTCCGACATGGTGGTTGCATTGGGAGGACAGACCCTGCTCGCGGAGTTCCCGGAGCTTAACGGTGTGGAGCAGGAGCTGCTGAACCGGTGTGTAACGGAGGAAAAGGCGGCGAAATTTGAGAAGCTGATGAGAGACTACTCGCGTAAAGCGGAGGAGGTAGGTTCTTCTTTTGCTTTTAACCCTTCTCCCGGCAATATCAAGGACGGGCTGATTACGGATGCGATCAAATCTGCCGGAGCGGCCAAGAAGGGCGGCTCGGCCTACGTGGCGGATGTTTTGAATTATACGGAAAGGGCCGGTGAGCAGGGATTGAACCTGGTCTGCACACCGGGCAATGATGTTGAAGCCACCACCGGTAAGGTTGCCGCGGGCGCCAACATCATTCTTTTTACGACCGGCTTGGGAACGCCTACGGGGAATCCCGTTTGCCCGGTGGTAAAAGTGGCCACCAACAGCGCACTTGCCAGGCGTATGCCCGACGTGATAGATTTTGACTGCGGCCCGGTAGTATCGGGAGAACAGTCGCTGCAGCAGAATGCGGATGACCTGCTGGAACTGGTGATCAGGATCTCAAGCGGAGAGCTGCTTACCAAGGCGCAGCAATTGGGTCAGGATGATTTTATTCCCTGGAAGCGCGGAGTTTCCCTGTAGTCTCCCGGGAGGATTCCGCGGTAAACTTAACAGATAAAATGAAAGATTTTATTAAGCTTTACCTCGGTACCCTCAGGCGGGTGCTGCACACTATGACCATCGGAGCGGCAGGCCGAGACGGTCGTTCCGGTTTGCTTCGCTTGTACAACAGCTTTAAGGAGCCTGACGACGGATCGGTTTTCCCGGTGGATCCTTACATTATTCCCAAGACGGACATATTGGCCATCAACGGGGACGACCAGGCAGTTTATTCGGGCGTGGAGGAATGTGGCTTCGGGCATATCACGGAATTCGAGCTGAAGGTCATTTGCCAGATCGTACGGAAATCTCATCCATCCGTCATTTTTGAAATCGGGACGTTCGAGGGGCGTACGACCCTGAACATGGCTCTCAATGCCCCCGGCGCACGTATCTATACCCTGGATCTGCCCGCTGCTGAACTCAACAGCACGCAAATGAAAATTGAAAAGGGAGAAGAGGCCTATGTGAAGAAGGCCCGTTCGGGCGAGCGTTTCCTTCATCATCCGGCAGGGGCGGGAATACAGCAGCTGTACGGGGACTCGGCTGCTTTTGACTTTTCTTCTTTTTACGACCAGGTCGACCTGATGTTTATTGACGGCTCTCATGCCTATGACTACGTGATCAGCGACACGGAGAAAGCGCTGAAGATGGTGAGGAAGGGAGGTGTGATCCTTTGGCACGACTACACCAACTGGGAGGGAGTACGGGAGGCACTGAACGAATTCTACCGGGAAAAGCCTGGCTTCCGAGAGCTGAAGCATATCGGCGGGACCAGTATTGTCATGATGACGGTCTGACCTCAGCACCTGCCAGGTTTGCCAGTATTTTCCTGGCCCGGCTTTTGTAGCCCGGAGAGGGAGACCTGCTCAGCCCGTCTTCGATCACCAGCTTCAGCTCCTGCCGGATATCCGGGTATGTCCGGGCCAGTTTTCCCAGGATGGTCATCGAAAAGGCTTTGACCGCAACCGCTTCCTCCGGGTCCTCCAGGAACCGGAAGCAGATGCCGAGGAGGTCTGCGTGGAGATGTTCCGGAAGCTCCAGGTACTGTATCAACCGTACGAGGTTTCTTTTGACCGCTCCGTGCAGCCGGCTTTGTCCGAGCAGGGCCGTAAACGTATCCAGGTAGGCCTCCACCAGGTGCGGCGCACGCTCTGCAATAGGGACAAGAATCCGCGAGGCACGCTGCACGATCCGTGCATCAGGGGCAATGAGCAGGGAAATCAGCTCATCCAGGCCTTCGGGATTACTTTTTGCCCATTCGGCAAGCAGGGCAATGTCTTCCCCGGAAAGATCGGTGGTTAAGCGTAAGCGAAGGTTCATCGGTAGGGGGAGAGGGAAGGTGCTCGTCTATTCAGAAACGACGAGCTTCATGATTTTGCCGGTATTGTGCTGGCAGTAATAGATTTCCTTGTTTTCATCTGTTCCGAAGGAGGAGATATTCCCTCCTTTTTCAACCAGCAGGGTATTGGCAACGGATTGATCGTCTTTCAGGTCCAGGGCCCATATCCGGCCGCTTACGTAGTCCCCGTATATGTACTTCCCGGACAGTGACGGGATATTTTTGCCCCGGTAGACCGATCCGCCCGTTACCGAGAGATCGCCTTCCGCCCGGCCGTAGTCCCGGACCGGCGCAACAAAGCCCGCTTCCTCACAGTTGGCAGACGGGTTGTAGCAGTTGTTCCCCTCTTTTTTCCGCCAGCCGTAGTTTCCTCCCTTTACGATGATATCGATTTCCTCGCGTGCGTTCTGGCCGACGTCTCCCGCCCAGATCGTGCCGGTAGGCTCATCAAAGCTGATCCTCCAGGGGTTGCGCAGCCCGTAGGCAAATATTTCTTCCCGGTAGCCCTGCTGGTTGCCCCGGAAAGGATTGTCGGAAGGAATATCGTATGAGCCCTTCCCGGTGCCGTTTACATCGATGCGAAGGATCTTTCCGAGTAAAGAAGACAGGTTTTGGGCGTTGTTGCCGGTATCACCTGTGCCTCCCCCGTCCCCGGACGCAATGTACAGGAACCCGTCTTTCCCGAAAAACATCCCGCCGCCATTGTGGTTGGATTGGGGCTGGGCGTAAGTAAGCAGCACCTGCTCGCTGGCCGGGTCCGCGGTGTTCCCTGAAGCTTTGAAGCGGGAGATGACGGTTTCCAGTGGATTTCCCCGGGTATAATTGACGTAAAAGTATCCGTTGTTTGCGAAATCAGGATGGAAGGCCATGCCCAGCAGCCCGCGTTCCCCGCCATAGCTTACATTGGCTGATATGTCCAGGAACAGGGCAGAGCTGCCGGTTTTTTCATCGTTTGCAAATGACCGGATCCTGCCGGGCTGTTCGGCTACAAACAGCCGTCCTGATCCGTCGCCCGGGGAGGCGAAATCGACCGGGCTGCTGAATGTAAGGGCAGGGAATGCTTCCCTGACGGCAATGACGGGATCCTCCTCTTTGTCGGGCAATTTAACCGGGGGCTTGTCCCCTTTACAGCCGGTCAGCAGGAGAAAGAGCCCGGCGAGCAGCGCGGTATGTATGCGTCTTTCCATACCTTCCTAAACGAATTGTTGGGCATTTTGTTATGAAACGGATCAAACGCTAATTACTTTTGCAGCGATCATTAACCTTACCGTACGGTTCGCCGTCCGATAGCTAAATTAACTTAAAAGATGTTTCGTTTAGATCATAAAACTGCCCTTATTACCGGCGGGGCTAGCGGGATAGGGCTAGCTATTTCAGAGCTTTTTGCAGCACAGGGAGCCCATGTCCACATCCTGGAGCTGAACAGGGAGTCCGCGGAGGAAGCCGTGGAAAAAATCAGGAAATCAGGAGGAAAGGCGGACGCGCATGTAGTTAATGTGGCCATACAGGCCGACGTCGTGAAAGTCGTCAATGACATCGCTGCCGGAGCCCGGATAGACATCCTGGTCAACAATGCCGGGGTGGCGCATGTGGGTAAGGCACATACTACCGAGGAAAGTGATTTTGACCGGGTAGTGAATGTCAACATCAAAGGCCCTTACAACTGCCTGTATGCCGTCATCCCGCATATGCAGGCGGCCGGCGGAGGTACCATTCTGAATACGGCGTCGGTGGCGGCCACGGTAGGATTGCCCGACCGCTTTGCCTACTCGACTACCAAAGGCGCTATTTTTACAATGACCATTTCTGTTGCCAGGGACTACCTGGATGATCATATCCGCTGCAACAGCATTTCCCCGGCGCGGGTGCATACGCCTTTCGTGGACGGTTACCTGGCCAAAAATTACCCGGGCAACGAAAAAGAGATGTTTGAGAAGCTCTCCAGGACCCAGCCTATCGGCAGGATGGCCAAGCCGGAGGAAATCGCTGCGCTTGCCCTGTACCTGTGCTCGGATGAAGCCGGTTTTATTA
>JBEBSO010000172.1:0-7313 GCA_040394275.1 Telluribacter sp. | reverse complement strand
GCAGCATAAATTGTACTATTAAAAGAAGTTAAATGGAGGATACAAAGTGTGTTTTTCAGAATTAATGGTTTAATTTGCCGCTCGTCAAAATTTTTTTGGCAGTCAGGTTGTTATTATGGTATTTGACTCCCGATGCCAATCCTTTTTGATACGTTTTTTACTTAATTTCACTATTCACGTTTAAATTAGATGTACAAAGAATTCAGGGCCGCAGCCATTGCAGGTGCCATTATTTGCTTTTCCGGAGATTTGTCCGCACAGACCGTTACGAAACAGCCGGCCAAACCTGCCGCGGCCAAACCTGCGGCTGCCGCAAAAGCCGCGCCGGCAAAAAAACCGGAAGTTCTGCTGAAAACCGAAATGGATTCAGTGGCCTATGCGATCGGCCAGAGCGTGGGCGGGTCGCTCAAGTTGAAGGAGCTGGACAAGGTGAATGCGGACCTGATTGCCAGGGGCATCAGCGATGTCCTGAAAGGCGCAGAAGGACCTCTTTCCGCAGAAGATGCCAATATGGTGATCGGGGGCTATTTTAAGAAGCAGTCAGACGCAAAAGCCGAGCCCAACCGTATCGCGGGGGAGAATTTCCTGACAGAAAATAAGAAACGCGACGGCGTGCATACGACGGCAAGCGGCCTGCAATATGAAGTGATAAAGGCCGGGGAGGGAGTGAAGCCCGTGGCGTCTGATCAGGTAAAGGTGCATTATCACGGTACACTGATCGACGGAACGGTTTTTGACAGTTCTGTGGAAAGAGGAGAGCCTATCGAGTTTGGGGTAGGTGACGTAATTGCCGGGTGGCAGGAGGCGTTGCAGCTGATGCCGGTCGGTTCTAAATGGAAGCTTTTTATACCTTACCAGCTCGCCTATGGTGAGCGGGCAGCCGGGCCGACGATCGGTCCCAGGTCTGCGCTGGTGTTTGAAGTGGAATTGTTAGACATCGTAAAACCAAAAAATTGATTGTTCCAAGATGAGAAGATACCTGATCACACTAGTTCCGGTGGTATTCCTGGGCTGGCAGCAGCCCCCTCTGCCTGAGGGTGAAAAAGGCGGAAGGCAGCCGGCCGGAGTAAGTTCAGACGACATCAAGCCGACGGAAGCCCAGCACAAGGCAGAGGGGATTGCGGTGAGCATGCTGAGCAGCCTGCATTACCGCAAAGTCGCGCTGAACGACTCCTTGTCCTCGGAGATGTTTGACAGGTATATTTCGAGTATAGACCGGGGGAAATTGTACCTCCTGGCTTCGGATGTGAAGGAATACGAGCAATACCGGTTTTCATTCGATGATTTTATCCGGGGCAACCAGCTCGACGTCCCTTTTCGCATGTACAACCGCTTTCGGCAGCGTTATAAGGAGCGCAGCGAGTATATACAGCGCCTGCTTTCGGAAAAGGCGCCCTTCGATTTTTCGATAGATGAAACACTGAACAGCGACCGGGAAAGCGCGCCCTGGGCGGCCGATACCACGGAGCTGAACGATGTCTGGAGAAAATATCTGAAGAATGAGGCGTTGGATATCAGGCTGGCCGGGAAGGCGGATACCGCCGTGGTCAGTCTCCTGCGCGACCGCTATAAAAACCGCGACAGGGCCCTGGCCAGGATCCGCAGCGAGCAGGTTTTTCAGATGTACATGAACGCCTACGCGGAATCGCTCGACCCGCATACCAGCTATATGGCTCCTTCCACCGCCGACCGCTTCAAGCAGGACATGAGCCAGTCGCTGGAAGGGATCGGCGCCGTGCTGCAGGAGGACGGGAATTACATCCGGATCAAGGACATTATCCCGGGCGGACCGGCGTACAAGAGCAAGTTTTTTAACAAGGAAGACCGTATCATCGGTGTCGCCCAAGGCGACGACGGCCGGATTGTAGATATTGTGGGCTGGTTTGTGGAGGATGCGGTAAAGCTGATCAAAGGACCGAAAGGGACGGTGGTGCGGCTCCAGATATTACCCGCCGATGCATTGGTCGGTTCGCCGCCGAAGGAGTACAGGGTGGTAAGGGAGAAGATCAAAATAGAGGAGAAACGGGCCCGGAAAGAAGTCGTGACCCAAACCGTCAGCGGGAAAACGGTAAAGATCGGGGTGATCGAAATTCCCATGTTCTACCGTGATTTCGAGGGAGCGGCGCAACGCGAACAGGAGTTTTCCAGTACCACCCGCGATGTGCAGAAGCTGATCGACGAGCTGAAAGCCGAAAAGGTGGAAGGTATCGTCATCGATCTGCGTAACAACGGCGGGGGCTCCCTGATAGAGGCGATCTCCCTGACAGGGATATTCATCAACAGCGGGCCGGTGGTGCAGGTGAAGGAGGGGAGCGGGGAGATAGAGGTACATTCGGATACGGATTCGTTTATCGGGTACAGCGGGCCGCTGGCCGTGATGATCAACCGGTTCAGCGCTTCGGCTTCGGAGATATTTGCGGCAGCTATACAGGATTACCGGAGAGGGGTGATAGTAGGGGAGAATTCGTTCGGGAAAGGTACCGTGCAAACGCTGATCGACCTGGCCAGGTATTCCCGCAGCGGACCGTCTGAGCAGTTGGGCGACCTGAAGATGACCGTTGCCAAGTTTTACCGAGTGACGGGCAGCAGCACGCAGCTGAGAGGAGTGGCTCCCGACCTTGAGTTTCCTACCGCCTTTAAAAAGAACGAATACATGGAGGCTTCGGAGCGAAGCGCCCTGCCCTGGGATAAAATTGCCACCTCGCGTTTCGAAAGCACGAAGATGGTAGACGACAAGCTGATGGCGCGGCTGAAGTCCAACCACAACGAGCGCCTCGGGACAGTAGACGAGCTGAAGAAATTTGTAGCGGATGTGGAAACCTTTAAAAAGGCAAGAGAGAACAAGGTTGTTTCATTGCTGGAGTCCAAGCGCCGCCAGGAGCAGCTCGAGGCGGAAAAGAAGAGTGCTGCCCTGAAGCAGCTGGAAGAGTCCGAAATGGAGGACGAGGACAGCACGCAGGACAGGAAGAACAAAAAAGATGTTTATCTGAATGAAACCGCCAGGGTGGTGGTGGATATGATTACGTTGGGAAAGGGTAACTCCCTGGCCGACAGGAAGAAAAAACAATAATGGAAATGGTGGGTCAGTCGCTGATATCAAAAATACTCGGTTCGGTTTTTTTCAGCCGGGCCATGGGCCGTGCAGGCAGGCTTACAAAGAGCAGCGCCCTGATGCTGTACCTGGCGCAGGAAGCTTTTCAGAAGGCGCAGAACCGTGGGGTCAGGGAAGGATTGGCGGATTCGGTCGGAAAGCTGAAGCAGCTGATCCGCCTGGTCAGGGCCTACGCTTCGGGCGAGTACCGTGGTGTCGAGCTCAGGAGTATGGTGACCGTCGTAGGCGTTATCATTTATTTCGTTTCCCCCCTGGACCTGATCCCGGATCTGCTTCCTGTCATCGGTGTGGCGGATGATATCGCGCTGATGATGTGGCTTTTCAACACCATGGGAAAGGAGATGGATAATTTTACGGAATGGGAAAAAGAAAGAGCGATTAAGATCTGATAAAATCTTGATAATGCTTTCTTCCAAGTAAAGAATTTGTAAATTTGTATTTGTTAAAAAACATTTTGGAGCATGAACTTAGTATCAATTTTTGTATTTTTAGGTGGCCTGGGTACAGGTGAGATGATTTTCATCGGTCTGATTTTGCTTCTGTTTTTTGGAGCAAAAAAGATTCCTGATATGATGAAAGGGCTTGGTCAGGGCGTGAAGGAATTTAAAAACGCCACCAAGGACGTGAAGGAAAATATCGAAAAAAGTATGGAAGATACCTCTTCCAACAATTGACAGAAAGAGGATTATTTCCTGAATCTGAAGTTTTTCCTGATTTTACCGCAAACGAAATTCCGGAGTTGTCTTGGTTATAAATCAAGATAACTCCTCTTGTTTTTTAATCTCAATTTTTTTTGGTTTGAAAGAATACCGGACATTAAGCCATATTCAGGAAGATTTGTCCGCCGGGATCATCAGTTGCCGGGATCTGGTCGGGCATTACCTGGACCGCATCCGGGAGCATGCCTCGCTTAATGCCTTCATAGAAGTATATGCAGAGGAGGCGCTGGCAAGGGCCGCTGAGATTGATGCCCGTTTGGCGTCCGGGAAAGCGGGGCGGCTGGCCGGCCTGGTGGTCGGGGTAAAAGATGTGATCTGTCACAAAGGCCATGCGCTTCAGGCCGGGTCGAAAATTCTTACCGGCTACGTTTCTCCTTTTACGGCCACCGCCGTACAACGCCTGCTTGATGAGGATGCCGTCGTGATCGGGCGCCAGAATTGCGATGAATTCGCTATGGGCTCCTCCAACGAGAACAGCTATTTCGGCCCGGCCCGGAATTTTGCGGATTCGTCCCGGGTCCCCGGCGGTTCGTCCGGCGGCTCGGCAGCCGCGGTGCAGGCGGGCATGTGCCATGCCTCGCTGGGCAGCGATACAGGCGGGTCTGTCAGGCAGCCGGCGTCGTTTTGCGGGGTGGTGGGGATGAAGCCCTCTTACGGGAGAGTGTCCAGGTGGGGCCTGACGGCTTATGCCTCTTCTTTCGACTGTATCGGGCCCGTGACCAGGAGTGTGGAAGATGCCGCGCTCATCCTGGAGGTAATCGCTGGTGCCGATGAATTTGACAGTACTGTGGCAAGGAAGCCCGTTCCGGCCTATTCCGGGCTGTTGCGCCGCAAGGAGAAGGCCAGGATCGGCTACCTGAAAGAATCAGTAGAGAGCGGGGCGGTAGATCCCGGTGTCCGCGCCAACCTGCAGGCGCTGATAGCCCGGCTTCGTGAGGAGGGGCATGTGGCGGAGCCTGTGGAAATCCCTTTGCTCAGGTATTTTCTGCCGACTTATTATATATTGACTACCGCGGAGGCCAGCTCGAATCTTTCCCGGTTCGACGGCGTCAGGTACGGCTACAGGAGCGACCTTCCCGGCGACCTGTCTGCACTGTACCACAAAACCCGGACGGAAGGTTTCGGCGATGAAGTGCGGAGAAGAATACTCCTGGGGACCTTCGTTCTCAGCGCAAATTACTATGACGCATACTATACCAAAGCCCAGCGCGTTAGAAGACTGATAAAGGAAGAAACGGACCGGATGCTGTCAGACTATGATTTTATACTCTCCGCGGTGGCGCCTACTACCGCTTTCCGGATCGGGGAGAAATCGGCGGATCCCATGCAGATGTATCTGGCGGATGTCTTTACCGTGCAGGCCAATGTAGCCGGTGTGCCGGCGCTGGCCGTACCGTGCGGGCACGACCGGGAGGGCATGCCTGTCGGGGTCCAGCTCATGGCAGGGCATTTCAGGGAAGCCGAACTGCTGGCCTTCGGCAAGGTGCTGGAAGACCTGACCGAGCGCCTGCCCGTTCATCAGCAGACATCATGACCATAAAATCCACCTAAATGTACGATATGCTCTGACCATCAGGTTATTTTATCTTTTCACTAAAAGTACCCCGGTAACGATGAAGAAATTTAAAAGTGGTATTGGTTTGACGGTATTAACGGTAGGTTTGTGTTTTGCACCCTTTTTTATATCAGCTCAGCAGTTATCGGGCAAAGAAGAACAATCGTCAGAAGCAGAAGAAGATTCGGTTTGGGTGACGCCCGTCCTGGAGGAGATGCCCGAGCTCGAAATACCGGGCAACCAGGTGTCGGCCGACCTGTTGAGAAGCAGGTTCGCGCTTCTCGAAAAGCAGATCCCCATGGTTTATCATGAGGTGTCCCACCAGTTTGTGGAGTATTTTATCTACAGGAAGGCGAGTTTTACCGCACAGATGCTCCAGCGCCGGGGGCTATATTTTTCTGTCTATGAAAAAATGCTCGCCAAGCACAATCTCCCCGACGAGCTGAAGTACCTTTCGATGATCGAATCCGGCCTGGATCCCCGGGTGATTTCCTATGCAGGAGCGGGAGGCTTATGGCAGTTTATGCGCGCCACCGGCAGGGAATTCGGCCTGAAGCAAGACGCTTATATCGATGAGCGTTTTGACCCGGTGAAGTCTACGGATGCGGCCTGCCGGTACCTGAAGCAGCTTTACAATATCTTCGGGGATTGGGAGCTTGCCCTGGCATCCTATAATGCGGGGCCCGGCTCGGTCAAACGGGCGATGAGAAGATCCGGAGGAAACACCTTCTGGACCGTATACAACGCCCTGCCCAAGCAGACGCGAAACTACGTGCCCCAGTTTGTGGCCATGGTATACATGATGAATTACCACGCCGATCACGGTCATTTTCCCCATGAGCCGGAGTACCCGGTGGCCAGCGATACCCTTCAGGTCAACGGGTTTCTGGACCTGAATACGTTTGCAGGTCTCAGCGGGATCTCGATGGAGGAGATAAAGAAGCTTAACCCGCAAATCCTGGGCACGGTACTTCCGGTGAGCACCGACAACTTTATCTTGCGGGTCCCTGCCATAAAGCTGAGCATGATCCGGGACAACCTGCTGGCGATAAGAGATTCCTCTTCCAAGCGTGGGGCCGGGCAGCTTCTGCTTGCGGGTGCGGACGGCGAGTACAGTACTACGCGCCTGACGCACAAGGTGAAGCGGGGAGAAACGCTCGTGCAGATCGCCCGGAAATACAAAGTCTCCGTTGCAGAAATCAGGCAGTGGAACAGGATGAAAAAGACCGGCCTGATGGCTGGACAGCAACTGGCCATCGTACGGACGGTAAAAGTGCCTGCCAGGAAGCAGCCGGAGAAGGAAGGATTACTGGCTTCCGCAGCCCCGGCGGCCCCGCCCGCGCAGGAACCGGTCAGGGCAGAGCAACCTGCGGCCGGGCCGGAGACCGCGAAGGAGCCTGCCGTACAGGGGGAAACGGAAAGCGGTATTGTCCGGCTGGTCCATACCGTAGTGGCAGAAGAGTCGGCAGCTTCCATTGCCGGGCAATACGGAATCACCGTGCGCGAGCTGAGAGGATGGAACGCCGATATAGACAAGCTGGCGCCCGGCCAGAAGCTGACTATTGTGAAAGCTTCCGGGAACCCGGCCGCCGCCGCGGAGAAGGTATACTATACCAGGTCGAAAGCGGCCAGGGAAAGTACCCAGGCGACAGCTGCCGCCGATGGATCGGGTACAGCGCTTACGCATACGGTAAGGAAGGGAGAAACGTTGTTTGCCATAGCGACAGCTCACAAAACCACGGTAAAGGACCTGATGGAGCTGAATGACCTGAAGAGCGGAACCCTGAGGCCGGGTCAAAAGCTCGCTCTGAAAGCCCGGCAGGCTGAAAGTACAGTCGCCACCGCAGCAGCGGACAGGGAGGAGGGCACTGCTGCCCGCCAGATCAGGCCGAGATTTCATAAAGTGCAGCCCGGAGATACATTGTGG
>JBEBSO010000171.1:0-7321 GCA_040394275.1 Telluribacter sp. | reverse complement strand
GCAGGACCTGACTACCGATCCCGTGCATACTGAAGAAGCGGGATCAGCCAACTGGCGGTTTGCCCAAACCAACACCAGCTCGCTCTGGCAGACACCCGGGTTGTTCGACAACTTCGGCATCCGTACGGTATACGGGATCAAAAGCACCAGTCTGGCCGTATTTGGCCAGGCCGACTGGCGCCTGGCCGACAAGCTCCATCTCCTGCCCGGTATCCGGTACAACTATGACAAAAAGGTGGTCAATTACAACAGGCAGACCTACGGCGGGCTGCAGACTTCCGACCCCAACCTCGTATCGCTGAAAAACGGGGTATATTCCAACCAGGCTTTTGACACGGACTATGCCGAAGGAAACTTCTCCGGCCAGCTGTCATTGCAATACAAGCCGGTGAAACAGGTAAACGCCTACGCCACCTACTCGCTGAGCTATAAGCCCATCGGTGTAAAGGTAGGAGGCCTTCCCACAGCCAACGGGCAGATCCTGCTCGACCTGGCCAACGTGAAGCCCGAATCCGTCAAACATTGGGAAGTGGGTATAAAGACCAAACCGAGCCCCAATTCCATATTGAACCTGACGGTTTACAATACCGATATCGACAACTACCAGACCCAGGTCCAGACACCTGAACCCGGTGTAAACAGGGGTTATCTCGCCAACGCCGAAAAAGCCCGGGTCAACGGGGCGGAACTGGACGGGAGTATCCGGATCGGCACGCATTTCTCCTTCAATGCTGCGCTGGCCTATACCAACGGCAAGTATGTGAAGTTCGAAAATGCACCGGTGCCGCTGGAAGAGGTCGGCGGAGCCCAGGCATTCAAAGACATCTCGGGCGGTGAATTGCCGGGTATCTCCAAATGGTCGGGCTCTCTGGGCGGGGAGGCGACGACCAAAGGAAGCCTGCTGGGTCTGAAAGGAAACTACTTCTTTGCCGTAGATGTATTCTACAGGTCGAAATTTTCCTCGAGCCCATCACCTTCCAAATACCTGAACATAGATGCCTACACGCTGACCAATGCCAGGACCGGCTTCAGGGCCTCCAACGGCATCTCGCTTTATGTATGGTCGAGAAACCTGTTCAATGTGGATTACTATGAGCAGCTGCTGGCCGCACCGGGCAGCTATGGCCAGTATGCCGGTATCCTGGGAGATCCCCGCACCTTCGGCGTCACGCTGAGGTACGTGTACTAAAGGAGCTGTACCTAACCTTCAATTCATCTATACGCGCCTGTTCCTGCTTCCGGAAGTGAATGCAGGGACAGGCCGGATTATATACGGGCGGCTCACGAATCTTCCTTCCGGATCTTCTTTTCCAGGCTGTCCCAGGCTCCCCCGTTGTATACGGTATAGCCCTTACCTGCCAATATTGACTTGGCGAGCCCGCTCCTGGCGCCGCTCCGGCAGCAGGTGATCAGCACGGGGTACCTGTTCCCCAGGAACGCCGCACTGCCGCCGATATCTGCCAGCGGAATATTGATGCTGTCGGCGATATGCCCTCTTTCGTATTCCTGGAAAGTCCGCACATCGACGATCACCGCGCCCTCTTCCAGCAGCTTCCTGTAGTCTACCTGCTCTTTTTTCGGAAATAAAAACGACAATAGTCCCATGATAACCGGGTTTAAGTGGTATTACAGCATAGTGGTCGGACACACATAGTCGCTCATCTCAAATTTCCCCGACTCCTTGATCGCCTTAAATCCTCCTTCTACATTGACGAGGTTTTCATAGCCCCTCGCCCGCAGGATCGACGCAAAAATCATCGACCGGTATCCGCCCGCGCAATGCACGAAGTACGTGGTATCGCGGTCAACGTCCGCAAGGTGGTCGTTCAGGTAGTCGAGCGGTAGGTTTTCCGCCCCGATTACGTGCTCGGAATTGTATTCGCTCTCCTTACGCACATCCAGGAAACGGGGCGCTTCTCCTGCCGGCAAGGCTTCCGCCAGCTCCTCTACCGCCACCGATCTGATCACATCCGTTTCGAGTCCCGCCTCCCGCCACGCCGGGAACCCGCCCTGCAGGTGCCCGACCGTGCGGTCATAACCGACCCTGGCCAGGCGCGTAACCACTTCCTCTTCCCGGCCTACATCGGTAACCAACAGGATCGGCTGCCTGATGTCGGGAATCAAGGTGCCCACCCAGGGGGCAAAATTGCCGTCGATACCGATATTGACCGAATTGGGGATAAAGCCCCTGGCAAAAGTCTCCGCGCTGCGGGTATCCAGGATCAGCGCGCCGGTCTCGTTGGCCGCCGCTTCAAAAGCCTCCGGCGCCAGCGCCTGCATGCCCCGGTTCAGGATGGTGTCTATGCTTTCGTATCCTTTGATGTTCATCAGGACATTTTCGGGAAAGTACGCCGGCGGCGGCATAAGCCCGTCGGTCACCTGCCGGATAAATTCCTCTTTGCTCATGGGCTGCAGGGCATAATTGGTCTTTTTCTGGTTTCCCAGCGTATCGGTGGTTTCCTTGCTCATGTTTTTGCCGCAGGCCGATCCGGCGCCGTGCGCAGGATAGACGATGAGGTCGTCGGGCAGGGGCATGATTTTTTCCCGGAGCGAATCGTACAGGTAACCGGCGAGCTTTTCCCGGGTCAGGTCCGCAACAAGCTTCTGGGCCAGGTCGGGGCGCCCCACATCACCGATAAAAAGCGTGTCGCCCGTAAACAGCGCAATTTCCTTCCCGGTTTTATCTTTCAGCAGGTAGCAAGCGCTTTCCATGGTATGTCCCGGGGTATGCAGCACCCGGATCGTGAGCTCGCCTACTTTCAATTCCTCGTTGTCTTCTGCAACGTGCGCCTCAAAACCGGGCTTGGCGGTCGGGCCATATACAATCACGGCGCCTGTCTTCCTGGCCAGGTCCAGGTGACCGCTCACGAAGTCGGCGTGGAAGTGCGTTTCCAGCACATACTTTATACGGGCTCCGTCCTTTTCCGCACGCTTTATGTACGGCTCCACCTCCCGTAACGGGTCGATGACTGCGGCCTCGCCCTTGCTTTCGATATAATAGGCTCCCTGGGCGAGGCAGCCGGTATATATTTGTTGTATCTTCATGTGCCTATTTTAAGTTTGGATTTAATTTCGGTTATCATGCATCTGTTATTCAAATTTCCGCAGTTTATTTCCATAAAACCGTGACTTTTATCACACACAGCGTTCCACCTCCGCCCGCAGACGGCAACGCTTCTTACCTGTAAACAAAATGATTGCCGGTCGCATTCCCCGGCCGGCGGAAACCCGGCTCCGGGGCGGATACGGCCCGGCAAAAATGTCACGACAACCGGGCGGAACTGCTCAGGTCAGCACGATGGTATTGCGTCCGAGACGGACTTTCCCACGCTGCTCCATTTTTTTCAGCAGGCGTGAGATTACCTCCCTGGACGAGTTGAGATCGTCTGCAATCTGCTGGTGGGTAATGGAGAGCTCATCCGTCTGAAGCTGACGCTGCTGATTTTTGAGATAGAATTCCAGGCGTTCGTCCATCCCTTTGAACGCTACGTTGTCTATTACTTCCAGCAATTCTTCAAACCTGGAACGGTACGTCTCCAGTGCAAAATAGTACCAGGATCTGTATTGCCGCATCAGGTCGTCCATCATGGCGATGGGGACGAGCAGCGCGGTCGTATTTTCGACGGCCCTGGCCATCACCTCGCTTTTTTCCTGTCTTGCCGCACAAACGAGCGACAGGGCGCAGGCGTTACCGGGCTCCAGGTAATACATGAAAAATTCTTTTCCGTCGTCTCCTTCCCGGTACAGCTTTACCCGTCCTTCCACGATCAGCATCGCCGATTTAAAGTACTGACCCGTTTTCATCAGCTGATCGCCCGACGTGAAGCTCCGGATCAGGCATTGTTCCGCCAGCACTTTCTTCAGGCCCGGCTCAAAATGGCTGAAGTGGCTGTCCAGGTAATCAGAAATCCTGTCCTTCAAATCTGTCCCGTTCATCATATTATTTTCAAAAAAACTGCAGCACCTCAGACTTATGTCAATGGCAGGCGGTCCGCCTGCCTCTTCATTCAGGTTGAAACGTTATGCCGTCAAATATAAAACAGACTTTATTGTTAAGACATTCGCTTTTATATAATTTTACTCCGAAATAAACACCCAACGCTCACGCAAAATGCTTTTCTTCCGGTAAAAGGACAAAGCAGCTGCGCCGTCACCTATTATGATGCGTCATTTCAAAATAATCGCCTTCCTGTGGTTTTTCTGCCTTCTTATCCTGGAAATATTCCTGCGTTTTTACCTGGTTGGTTTTTCCAGAGATTTTTTCCTGCCCGAAAATGGCATGCTCCGGGAATATTATCCCGAGATCATGCCCGTCCTGCAGACGGATATTAAAAAGAACGGCCTGCAGAAGAATATCCTGATCCTGGGAGGGTCGGTAGTGAGTCCCGGATACTCCGGTCTTGAAAACCGGCTGGATACTATGCTGACACCTCATTTTCCGGAAGGAACGCAGCTCAGAATCTTCAACCTGGCCGTTCCCGCACACTCCTCCCTGGATAACGTACGGAAATATGCGCTTCTGAAGGAAAAACAGTTTGATCTCGTGATCTACTATGAGGCCATTAACGAAAGCAGGTTCAACAACATATCTACCAAGCTCTTCCGGGAAGATTATAGTCATGTGAGATGGTACCGGGATTTTTCATTGCTCCTCCGGCATCCCGAGCTCAATTTTACGGTAATCCCCTATGCCCTGCATCTTATCTACACCAGGCTCGGCGACAGGCTGCACCCCGGCTCACTGCTGGAGCTGGACCAGGTCGAAAAGCAGAACCTGCAGTACGGCGACACAATCAAATCCGCATCGTCCTACCGAAGAAATATCGAGACCCTGGTTTCGATTGCCGCATCCAGAAACGACAAGCTGCTATTGATCTCTTACACTTCCTATTTCCCCGAGGGCATTACACTGACCGGAGAAGAGAGTGATATGAAATACTTTGCCGGATGCCGGTTTGCCTCGCCCGTTACCATCTGGGGAACGCCGGACCATGTCCGCAAGAGCATCGCCGCACACAACCGGCAACTGGAAGAAGTGGCTTTAAGCCGCGGTGTCCGCTACCTGGATATGAAATCACTGTTCCCGGCCCGGCAGGAGTACTTCTGCGACGTGTGCCATTTTTCCGAGGAGGGAGCCCGGCTTTTTGCCCGCACGCTTCGTGACTATATTCTGAAAGAGAATATAATCCATGCAAAGTAACAGGCGACCGGCACATTCACATCACCAGGCACCTGCCTATAACCCGGGCAAACAGAACAACATATCTATTTGGCAACAGCGAGTTTTCATCTTATATTTGCAAAGCCTGACACAGGTGATTCGTATTTACTCTTAGTGAATTCATGCGTAATTTCAAAATAGTAGCCTTCCTCTGGATTACTTGTTTTCTTATTCTTGAAGCCTTCCTGCGCATCTACCTGGTAGGGTTGTCAGATTTTTTTCTACCCAAAAAAGGGCTGATACGAAAATTCTACCCGTGGACAGCTATTCTCCTGGAAACGGATATTAAAAAGGAGCCAAGCAACTACAATGTTCTTATCCTGGGAGGCTCTGTGGTCAGTCCGGGATGTACGGCGCTTGACCAGCGACTTGATACGTTGTTGAGTCCCTATGTACCTCAGGGCACAAAGCTTCGGCTATTTAACCAGGCTGTCCCGGCGCATACTTCGCTGGATAATCTCATAAAGTAAAGGAGTTCGACCTTGTCATTTATTACGAAGCGATTAATGAAAGTCGGTTCAATAACATTGCACCTGCAGATTTTCGGGAAGATTACAGTCATGTAAAATGGTATAAGGATTTTGCGCTGATACTCCGGCACCCGGAACTCAACTTTGTTACAACACCCTACGTGCTGCATCTGATTTACAACAACCTGAAAGAGCTCTTCATCTCCACTCCGCTTCTGGAGCTGGACAACGTAGACAAAGATAAGCTCAGATATGGTAAGCAGATCAAGACCCTGGCCTCCTATCGGAAAAACATCGATAAGCTGATTTCCATTGCCAAATCCAAGGACGAGCAGCTCCTGCTGATTTCCTATGCATCTTATTTCCCTGAAAGCGTAACCCTGACCGGAAAGGAATCGGACAGGCGTTATTTTTCCCAATGCACGTATGCCTCTCCGATATCGATATGGGGAGACCCGGAGGATGTCCGTAAAAGCATAGACCTGCACAATCGGGAGTTGGAAGAACTGGCCTTGGCGCGCAAGGTTTACTATCTTGATATGAAATCGCAGATACCCGCCGATTCAAAATATTTCTGCGACGTATGCCACTTCAGCGAGGACGGTTCCAGGCTCTACACCTCTATCGTGAGTGATTTTATTCTAAAAAACCACTTACTGGATCTTGAAAAAAACAACGGCACTTTCGTCCATGCGGCCCCTGCCGCACTTTAAATCTCCTGCTGATCCTTAAAGCTGTAATAGTCCCGGTCGGCAAAAATAATGTGATCCAGCACCTTGATATCCACCAGCTTGCCGGCAGACACCAGCTTCCGGGTCAGCAGGCGGTCCGATTCGCTGGGCTGCGGATTGCCGGAGGGATGGTTGTGAAGGAGAATCACAGCGGAAGCCAGGTGCTCCATGGCATATTTGAAAATCACCTTGATATCGACAAATGTGCCTGACACGCCGCCCGTACTGAGCTGGATCTTCTTGATCACATAGTGGGACCTGTTCAGCAGGAGCAGCCACATCTCTTCGTAGAGCTTGTCGGTAAACTCAGGCTTCATTTCCTCATAGGCATCATACGATGACCTGATGATCCTTTTCCGGGTAATTTCGGCGCTACGGCGCCTCCGCCCGAGCTCCAGGGCCGCCATCAGGGTAATCGCCTTTGCTTCTCCTATACCTTTGACGTTGGTAAGCTCCCGGACAGACAACCTGGACAGGTCCTTCACACTGTTGTCCACCAGGTTGAGAATGGCCTTGGCCAGGTCCACCGCAGAAAGACTCGCCGTCCCCGTACCGATCAGGATGGCAATCAGCTCCGCATCCGACAAGGCCGACTTGCCTTTGAGCAGCAGCTTTTCGCGGGGTCTGTCTTCCCGGGCCCAGTTCCGGATCTTGCGGGACAGGTCATACTTGATTTTGCTCATAGTGTGTGCTCTCCTTTCTCAGGGACATGTACTCAAATATATCCCGGATCCGTCTCAAATCAAAGCAAAAGCCCGGGATTATTTCCCGCCGTCGAAGCGGGGAATCATCCCGGGCTTTGCGATGCCTGAAGGACGGATCAGCCCTCGAGCGTGGTTACCGTGCGCCTGATAAATTCGGTCAGGCTGTTGCCGGTAAGCAGCCCCTGTGACAGCAGG
>JBEBSO010000170.1:0-7330 GCA_040394275.1 Telluribacter sp. | reverse complement strand
GGCCCGGCGTCCGGATCCGTCAGTTTTCCTCGCGGTAGTAGATTTTATAGAATTTTCTCCCGTCGCTTTCCACTCCCTGCTCGATCAGGCTTTTGTCGCCGTGGATATAGACGTGGAAGTTTTTGTCAAGTTTGAGTACGCTTTTGAACACCCGGGATTGCTTTTTTACCGCCTGGGAAGAGATGTCGAAGCTGTCTTCGGGCAGGTCCAGCCCGTATTCCCTGGTATAATCCTCCCTGAACCTGTTGAAGGTATCGATGACCTCTTCGTGCCGGAAGACATCGGACAGGAACTCCTCTTTGGCAAACTGGTCTTTCTCCCTGAAGTAGTTGATGGATTTGTTCAGGTAATCGATGCAGTCGGTTTTTGAGACCTCATAGAGTTCCGGCATTTTCTCGGTCACAAACTTTTTGGTTACATCCAGGTAGTCTTTTGTGAAGTGAAAATCGTCCCGCCGCGTGGTGAGCTTGAGGAAGTCGTCCATCCAGTACCGGGTATCCCTGGATTTGTCGAGCACGCAAACGGTGAAATCATGTTCCGGCGTTTCCCGCAGGATCAGGCAGGCTTTGTCTATCTTGTTGATGTTGATGCCGGAATCGAACTGGTAGCTCAGCCCCGCGGCTTCCTGCCAGGTTTTGATAAAGGTATCCCTGGATTCCGACTTGTAGAGGCCCAGCGCCTCCACGGCTTCGCCGTTGAACGTGATGCCTTCAAATTGTACGACAAAGAGCTCGCCTCCGCTGATGTTGGGGTGTTCGGAATATTCATAAAGCGTGGCGGCCATGTTGTCCGAAAAAGCTTCGAAGGAAAGCTGCCGGTCAAGAAAATCGCCGGCATGGCTTCGCACCTCGTTGAATTTCAGATCGGTAGGGTGATAAAAGCTGTAGAACTCCGCGGCGGCTTTAAAAGGGGTAAGGAAAAAATGCAGGAAGCTGTTTTCGGCCGCTTCACCGAAATCCCGGTGGGCGGTCATTCCTTTATGGATGTTTTCTTCCCGGCTTTTGTTCCCTACCCAGTGAAGGGACAGCCCGGATATGGCCGCCGCAGATACGTTTAGCATGGTGTTTTCTTTTTTGGTACGCAGGAGGCAAAAATACGGGAAAACTCAACCTGTATAGAGTTTTTCATAATATTCCCGGGCCATACGGTCGGAGTCGAAGCGCCCGGATGCGTCCTGCATGCCCTGCATGGCCATCCGGTTCCACCTTTGCCGGTCTTCGTAGTAACAGGGGATCACCTCGTTTTCAAGCAGGTCGAAAAGATGGTTCATATCCTGGTCGTCCACTTCTCCCGTGGTGACGGGAGGTACGATGAATGCATTTTCCCCGTGCCTGGCAAATTCAGGGATCCAGCCGTCGAAAGTCGAGCAATTGATGGCCGCGTTCATGGCCGCGGTCATACCGCTGGTACCGGAGGCTTCCCGGGTGACGACCGGTGTGTTGAGCCAAAGGTCGGCCCCGTCTTTCAGCGCCTTGGACAAGGCAAGCTCATAGCCGGTGAGGACGGCCATGTTGGGAAAGAAATAGCTCAGGTAGTGCAGCCCGTTGAAGGTATGTATGGCGGATAGATCCTTCGGGTAGGGCTTCCCGGCCCAGATAAATTGTATGGGCCTCCCGGGATCGTTCATCAGGCGCTCAAAGCGCGGCTTGTCCCGGATCAGCAGGTCCGGCCGCTTGTATCCTGCAAACCGGCGCGCCCATACGATGGTAAGCACTTCCGGGTCAAAAAGCCTTCCGGTCTGGTTGGCTACGATCGTGAAGAGATTTTGTTTCAGGACTTTCTTCCGCCGGGCGGCCAGCTCCGGGTCGTTGTCCTGCAAGGCCTGCGCCAGCTCCCTGTCTGCCCAGTATTCCCGGTTCTGCGCATTGGTAATGTGCGTAATGTCGCAGATGCCCGGGAAGCCGTTCCACATCCTGCGGGCCACCTCTCCATGCAGCCCGGATACGCCGTTGGCCTTCCGGCTCAGTCTCAGCGCAGCGAGCGTATGATTGAAAAGGACATTCTGGCCGGTGATCTCCTGTACCGTTTGCGGGTCGGCGCCGTCGAAAAAACCTGCACGGCTCAGCAGCCCGGTGTCGTGGATTTCGTTTCCGGCTTCCTCCGGCGTGTGCGTGGTAAATACGAGCCTTTTCCGTACTTCCTCCATATTTTTAAGCTTATTGTAAAGATAAAATGCAGCCGGGAGGGCGTGCGCTTCATTCAGGTGATACACTTCTGCCGGGTATTGAAGCGCATCGAGGAGCCGGGCGCCGCCGATGCCGAGCAATATGCACTGGGCTATTTTTTGGGCGGCATCCTCATGGTAGAGCCGGTAGGAGATGGAGCGTGCTTCTTCGTCGTTCCCTTCGGTATCGGTGGTCAGGAAAAATACGGGGGCCGTTCCGAACGTCCCGGGACGGAGATAGTAGGTATGCACCCAGACTTCCCTGCCTTCGATGACGATCCGGAACCGGATCTTCGTATCCGTGAGAAAAAAATAAGGTTTTTCCCGGAAAACCGCGGTCATGCTGTTGTCGCGGCTTCGGTCCTGGTCGTAATACCCGTACTTCCACAGGATCCCGATCCCGACGAGGTGCTGCCGGAGGCGGAAGGCGCTCCGCATGTGCGAGCCTGCCAGGAACCCGAGGCCGCCGGAATAGGTTTTCAGCGCCTGGTCAATGGCAAACTCCATCGAAAAGTAGGCTACGGGTCTGCTGTAGGCTTCCTGGTGTGACAAGGGGTGGGTAAAGGGCAGCGGAAAATCATGGTCAGCCATTATTGCTTGTGTTTTGCCAAAGTGAGATGACGTGGATAAGAATGAAAAAGAGGGCGTCCTCCCTGTCCGGAAGACACCCTCACTGCTGTTTGAGACCGGCTACCTGCCGAACAGCCTGGCCCAGAAGCCCTTGGCTTTTACCTTTACTTCCCTGGCCACTTCCGCGGCATCCTCCCTGAGCTCAGACAGCTCGGAGGCTGCCGCATTTTTCAATTCAGCCGCTTTTTCAGACGCCTGGTGAAGCTTTTCGGCCGCAGCAGCCTTTGCGTGATCGAAGGATTCCGCCGCATCGTGCGCGAGTTCGTTCAGCTTTTCAGAGGCTATTTCTGCTGCGTGTTCCGCTTTATCGAGCGCGGCGTCTTTCAGATCCGAGGCTTTTTCGGCGGCGGCGGATAGCTTTTCCCCGGCCGACTCACGGGCTTTGTCAAAAGCCTCCGACACATCCTTTGCGATGTCTTCGGCCTTTGCCGCGGCAGTTTCCCGGGCGTTTTCAAACTTGCCGGCGGCGTCTTTGGTCAGCTCCGTGACCTTATCGGCCGCTGCGGAGGAAATGTCATCCAGCTTTGCGGCGGCGTCCTGTGAAAAGTGCTGGATTTTTTCGGCGGCAGCGTCTTTGAGCTCAGCAGCTTTCCGGGTGGCGTCGTCCCATTTCCCGGCAGCTGCTTCCTTCGCATTCTCCAGCTTTTCGGCCGTTTTGTCGGTGACCTTGTCGATCGTTTCGGAAGCGCTCTTCGCGGCATGAAGCGCTTTTTCCGCCGCGGCGTCCTGCAGTTCGACTGCCTTGTCAACCAGGTTGCCGACTTTCTCGGAAGCAGAATCGGATGCATCTTCAAATGAGTTGACGGCATTCCTGGCCGCGTCCGCTACTTTCCCGGCCGCCGTTTCGATAGCAGAGGAGGCGGCGGCTTCCGCCCCGTCTATCTGGTCGGCGGCTTTATCCAGTGCGTTTTCCGCCGCGTCTTTTACCTTTTCATTGAGGTCGTCCGCGATTTTTTCTCCGGGTTTATTCTGGTTTTCTGCCATTAGCTTTGTTTTTGAGGTGAATTCGAAATTTAATGAATTTGGGAAAAAGTGCAAGAGTTTGAGAGTGCAAGAGTTTAAAAAGTTCTAGAGTTCAAGAGTTCTGGAGTTCAAGAGTTCTAGAGTTCAAAAAGTCAGAACTATAGAACTAAAATAACTATAGAACTAAAATAACTATAGAACTAAAATAACTTTGAAACTATAGAACTATGGAAATAGAACTCCGGGTTCGAAAGCCCATCGTTTGCTCATCGCCTGTCTGCATGCGGATTTGCTTACGCTCATTTCAGCTGGTAGGCTGCCACCGTGTTGTAGTTGAAGGTGGGGATGTATACGATTTTCTTTTTCGCATCATAGCCGATGTCGGCGGTATTGCTTTTGATTTCCCGTGTATCGAGCAGCTGCCTGACGTCGCCCTTGTCGGTGACAAGGTACACGACACCGATCCAGGCCGAGACGATGTATGTTCCGGGACTGACCTGCTCGATCCCGTCCGTACTTTTTTCCATCCCCTGGGCCAGGGTGGTCAGATTTTTGGCGGCGTCGAGGCGGAGCAGGCTCCCGCTGTCGAGGATAAGCAGGTCGTTGCCTACGGCCAGGAGGCCGTTGGGCCGGGTCGGGCTTTTAAAGTGACGGGTGACTTTCCCTCCCTGGTAGGCATGGATCTGCCCGGTGTTCGAGTCCGAGATATATACGGTGCCTTTGCTGTCGACGGTGATGTCGTTGAGAAAAGCGGCCCCTTCCACTTTTATTTTTTCCAGCACCTTGCCGCTTCTGATGTCGGCGATCACGAGCTCATCCAGATCGGCAATGTATAGCTTGCCGTTGTGCCTGCCCAGGCCTTTCGGTGCATTGAGCCCGGTGATCCAGCCCGCATCCGTAATCTTTCCGTCGGGGCTGAGCCTGGCGATGCTGCCTACGCCGTCTTTTTCGTTTCCTTTACCTTCTATCTGGGATACATAAAGCACCCTGGCGTCCTTGTCGAAAAGAACGGATTCCGGAACTTTGATGACCGGTTCGGTCTCCCATATTTTCTGAAGCTGCTGGGCCTGTACGTGGCCCTGGACAAGGGCGGCCATGATGAAGACGGCCCGGGCTAATTTTTTTTTCATCTGCGGACTTTGATTCGGTTTGAAAGCTTTGAATACCACTAATTTGTGAAAAATAGGCAACGAATCAAAATTATCCTGAAACGATAATATTGCGGAAGCCCCCGGGGCCCCTTCCTGCGGGCGCCGGATCCGCCGGGTCTTTCTTTTCCGGGCGCCGTTTCCCATAGAGAAAAGCGGTGCGGGAATGAACCTAATCGGGAGCGTCTCCGTTTAGAAATTAATAAAAATTACAGGGGAGGAAGAGGCTGTTTTTTACGGATAAAAATATAACTATTCTAAGTATATCTTTCTCGATGGACCTTCATAATGCCTTGTTCAGGCGACTGTTTCACTATTTTGTAAGAGGCCTTATCCTCGTTGCGCCGACCTATCTTACGATTACGATCATCACCTACGCGGTCGGCACCATGGACAGCATCCTGCCCATTTATATCCCGACCTCGGGAAACCAGCAAACGTATATGCCGGGGCTCGGTATCCTGATTATCCTGTGCGGGATTATTTTTCTCGGTTTCCTGTTTTCGACGATTATACCGCAGTCCTTTTTCAGGTTTACCGAGAGCCTGCTCCGGAAGATCCCCCTGGTCAGCCTCATTTATTATTCGATCAAAGACCTGATTACGGCCTTTGTCGGGGATAAGAAGAAGTTTGACCACCCCGTGTTGGTGACGGTCTATAAAGACACGGATATCAAGAAGATGGGCTTCATCACGCAGACGGACCTGAGCAACCTGGGTATCTTGGACCACATCGCGGTATACGTGCCGCATTCCTATGCTTTTTCGGGGGAGCTTTTCCTGGTGCCCGTCAGCCACATCACGGCGCTGAACGCCTCTAGCACGGAGGTAATGAAAATGATCGTGTCGGGTGGGGTATCGGCGGGAGAAGCCAGGGCTGCGGAAGCCAGGTAGGTCCGTGTAACCGGGCAAAATGCTGCATTTCAGGGTAAGATGCGCTTTTTAAGGTGAAGAAATTGCCTGATATAGGATATTGTATTAATTCAGTCTTTAACTTTGCACACAGAATTTTCGATTTGAAAGGTTAAAAAGGTTGATTTGTTTAACAATTTATCACCAAACCCGTTCGATTTATGAAATTTGGAGACATGACTTTGAACATAATGGCGATGGCAGTGCCTTTTTTCCTGCTGTTCATTGGCCTGGAATATTATTATGCCAGGAGGACGGGGCGAAAACATTACTTTAAATTCGCCAGCTCCATTGCCAACCTGAACGTCGGGATAGCCGAACGGCTGATCGATATGTTTACGGCGGCCGGCTTTTACTTTTTTTACGATTATCTTCACAAAAATTTCGCGATTTTCGACATCCAGCCCAGTATCCTGCTCTGGATAGCGCTGCTGCTGGCTACCGATTTTATGTGGTACTGGTACCACCGGCTCGGGCACAAGGTCAACCTCTTCTGGGGCTTTCATTCCGTGCACCATACCAGCGAAGAGTTTAATTATACCGCTGCCACGCGGATTACCATATTCCAGGCGGTGGTACGGACGATGTTCTGGTCCATCCTGCCGGTGATCGGCTTCCCTGCCCATATGATTTCCATTATCCTGATCGTCCACGGCGTGTATCCTTTCTTTACGCATACACGGCTCATCGGGAAGCTGGGTATCCTGGAGTATATCCTGGTTACTCCTTCGCACCACCGCGTGCACCATGCGAGCAACGAGCAGTACCTGGACCGCAATTTCGGCGACATGTTTATCATCTGGGACAAGCTGTTCGGGACCTTTACCGAGGAGAAAGAGGAGCCGGTATACGGCCTGACCAAGCAGCTGGACAGCTATAGCTTTCTCTGGCAGCATTTTCATTACCTGGTAGAGATCGGGTATGCCATGAAAAGGGAGAAATCATGGCGGGGTAAATTCAAGGTCCTTTTCGGGTCTCCCGAAGACCTGGATCCGAATATCCGGGTGCAGGCGGAGAAGAGATTTCTTACAAAGGGAAAGGTAAAGACCGGGGGCTCCCGCAAGTTCAGGAATTATGTGCTCGGGCAGATGATCGGGGCGATCGTTATCCTGTTTGGCCTGCTGCTTTTCGAGTACGAGATTCCCTTGTTCCTGCAGGTAGTGGTGGGCCTGTTTATCCTTATCACACTTACCAACTCCGGGGCGATCCTGGAGCAGCGGGACTGGGTTTTCTACCTGGAATATGCAAGGGCGGCGCTCGTTGTCATCGCGCTGTACTATTATTTCCCCGACTCTACGCTTACCGGGCTGGCGGTGCTGCTGTGTATCAGCGCAGTGTTTTATTTTTCTACGCTGGAGAAACAATACCTCCGGTTTGTGTACGGGGACAATTAGCAGATCTGCCTCCCGGTATGGAAAATCCTTCTCCCCGCCGGAGAGGGATTTTTTTTGACTTTTGTCAAAGGAATCGGGCCCCGGGTTTCCCAGCTTTGCAGGAAACAATCATGAGCAGGC
>JBEBSO010000169.1:0-7351 GCA_040394275.1 Telluribacter sp. | reverse complement strand
ACGACCATGCCGCTGTAGCCTTCCCCGTATTTCTGCCAGGTTTTTTCCTGGAAGCTGAACGGCCGGTTTCCCCTGGATTGCATCCATCCGGAGACGATGCGGTAGCCTTCTGTGCGATGAAACAAGCTTAAGCGGGTGCGCATACAAACAGGCTCTGTTGTTATTTGGTTCTATAGTTGTTTTAGTTTTATAGTTCTATAGTTGTTTTAGTTCTATAGTTCTATAGTTCTATAGTTATTTTAGTTCTATAGTTGAACTCCTTGAACTTTTTCTGAACTCTTAAACTCTTTTTGAACTCTTGAACTCCTTGAACTTTCTGAACTCTTGAACTTTTTCTGAACTCTTGAACTCCCGAACTCTTTTAAACTTTTTAACAAAAATGCGGTCCTCAAATCAGGTAATCAGTTTTTTAATGTCTTCAATGTCGTCAATTTCATCGACGGTTTTGTCTCTGCGCCAGCGAAGGATACGCGGGAACCTCAGCGCCACGCCCGATTTGTGGCGGTTGCTGAAGCTGATCCCCTCGAAGGCGATTTCGAATACCAGCTCGGGCTTCACTGTCCGGACGGGGCCGAATTTTTCCAGCGCATTCCGGTTGACAAACCGGCTTACTTCCTGGATTTCTTTGTCGGTCAGGCCCGAATAGGCTTTGGCAATGGTCACGAGCTGATCGCCCTGGCGTACCGCAAAGGTATAATCCGTATAGTGTCCGCTACGTCTGCCGCTGCCCTTCTGGGCATAAATAAGTACCGCATCGATGGTCAGCGGATCAATTTTCCATTTCCACCAGCCTCCTTTTCTGCGCCCGGTATGGTAAGGAGCGTCTTTGTGCTTCAGCATGATTCCCTCGCTGTTGAGGAGCCGGGCGCCTGTCCGTGCGGCCCGGAGCGCTTGCCAGTCGTCAGCCCGCACGACGTCCGAAAGCCGGAAGGGGTGCGTGGTATTCCCGGAAAAAAGCTGCTCCAGCATTTGCCGGCGGACGGACATCGGCTGCTGGCGGAGATCGGCGCCGTTCAGCTCCAGCAGGTCGTAGGTGTATACGGCTACCGGGACTTCCTCCATCAGCTTTTTGCTGACGTTTTTCCGGTTCAGTCGTTTCTGCAGCTCCGCAAAATTTAACACCGTATCAGCTCTGTGGGCCAGGATTTCGCCGTCCAGCACAACATCGTGCTCCCATTGAAGCAGCGCGTCCCTGATTTCGGGAAACTGGCCGGTGATCAGCTCTTCGCCCCGGGACCAGATAAATACTTCCCCCTTGCGCCGGATAAATTGTCCGCGTATGCCGTCCCATTTGTATTCTGCCTGCCATTGCGCAATCTCTCCGAGCAGCTCCACCTCTTTCTCCACTGCATAGGCCAGGCAGAAAGGGTAGGGCCTGGACAAATTCGTATCGGCATAGCCGCCGCTTACCAGGTTTTCGAAGGATACCTCGTTGAGGTGCCAGTCGCCCATGATGGCGTGCGCGACGGTATTGGGTTCCAGCGCATAGTGCCTGGCCAGCGCGTTGATCAGGCCCTGTGAGGAGAGGCCGACCCGGAAGCTGCCGCCCATCAGCTTGTTGAAGATGAAGCGCTCCCGGTGGGGCAGGTGTTGCCAGGCATGTAAGACAAAAGCCTTCTTTTCGTCATCTGTCGTGTCCGCAAGGGACTGGATTTCTTCCATCCAGCTGCTGAGGCTGCGTTCTTTGCAGGCAACGGGCTCCGGCAGCAGCAGGGATATGGTTTCGGCCAGGTCGCCGACGGAGGCATAGCTCTCCCTGAACAGCCATTCGGGGATACCGGCTGCTTCCATCACCCATTCCTTCAGCAGCGTGGTGCTGACTTTCCTCCGGGGTCTTTTTCCCGTAAACAGGGCCAGCAGCCACAGCTTGTCCGCTTCCTCCGCATCGCTGAGAAATCGATCGACGGCTTCCAGCTTCAGGCTGGTTTTGTTGGTGCTGTCCAGGGCATGGATCAATGCGGCAAATGTCTTCAAAGATGGCTACGGTTCTGGGTGAGAAACTTCCTGGCTGTCTTCGTCGGGCTCGTCTTCATCGCCGAATGCGGTTTTTACTTCCTGGGCATGCCGGCCTGTTTCGTTCAGGTACTTGGTAAATACGGCCGTTTGCCCGTGGGTCACGTATACTTTTTCGGCACCGGTCTGCCGTATTGTATCCAGGAGGCCGTTCCAGTCTGCGTGATCGCTGATGGCAAAGCCGGCATCTGCGCTCCGCCAGCGGCGGGCGCCCCGTACCTGCATCCACCCGGAGCAGATGGCTTCCGCCCGGTTCGGGATCTTCCGGATCACGTGACTGTCGAGCAGGGAAGGCGGGGCGATGACAATGCTTCCTTCAAGGTGCCGGACGTCTTCCCGGAAGTCGGCGATGCCGTAAGCGGGAAGACGGATCCCCACGCTTTCGTAGGCCTGGTTCAGCCTGGCGATGCTGTAGTGAACATACAGGGGTGCTACGCCCTCGAGGGCCTTCATGATGCGCTGCGCTTTGCCCAGGGAATAGCCGATGAATACGGATGTCTTCCCGTATTGCTGGTTTTGCCCTACCCAGTTTTGCAGCTGCTCATTCTGTGCTTTTACGGTATTCCAGTGGTAGATGGGCAGGCCGAAGGTACTCTCTGATACGAATTCGTGGCATTTCAGTACTTCCAGGGGTGTCGATAACCCGTCGTCCTGTGTCTTGTAATCGCCCGATACCACGACAACCTTTCCCCGGTGCTCCAGCCGTACCTGGGCCGAGCCGGGGATATGGCCCGCCGGGTGCAGCGAAAGCTTTACACCGTTTATCGATCTTTCGTGCCCGTAGGCGATCCCTTCCACCCGGATGTCGGGCCCGATCCGGCTCCTTAGTACCGGTACTGTGAAGGTGTGACACAGGTAGTGCTTCATACCCCAGCGCGCGTGATCTGCGTGTCCGTGCGTAATGACGGCGAGGTCGGCCGGTTTCCAGGGATCTATATAGAATTTTCCCGGTACACAGTAAATCCCGCGGGTAGTGAATCTGAGCATGGTGCGTAGGCGGATAATGATTCATCTAATTTACAACTCATAAGAAATAATCAAACTTTTTTTTCTGTCCGTGGGATAATTTCCGGGAGCCGGCAGTCTTTTGGTTAACTTTTTCATAAACCTGCTTATGTACCGCAAGTACCTGTTATACGAGGCTATTGATTTCCTGGCTGACGAAGATTTTAAAAGCTGGGTCATCGGGGGGAAAAGTGACGATGAATTGTCGCAGCACTGGCAAAAAGTGGCGGAATGCCTGCCGGAGAAGCGCCAGGCGATGCTTTCGGCGGAAGAGTCGATAGAAAAACTTCAAAAGGGTGCTTCTGCCGAGCACAGGCGCATGGAGATATGGGAGGCGATAGAGCGCGAGATGGCGGTAAATTCCTCCTCCAGGCCGAAGACAGGTGTCTTCGGCTACCTGGGAAAGGGATATTGGGCAGCGGCTTCCCTCCTGATACTCTGCACGCTGGCAGTGGTGTTCTGGCCCGCCCGCCCGGGGGACTGGGAGGAAGTAACGACAGGACATGGCCCCATCCGGAAAGTGCTGCTTCCCGACAGCTCGGTCGTATACCTGGGCGCTCATTCCGGTGTCCGTTTCCTGCGCTCCTGGTTGCCGGGACAGATCCGGGAAGTCTGGCTCAGCGGCAACGGGTTCCTGGATGTGAGGCACCTGAACTCCGATCCGGCTGTGGTCAGGGAGGAGCACCGGTTTGTAGTGCATACGCCCGGCGGGCCCGACATAAGGGTGCTGGGGACTGCGTTCGAAGTGAAAAGCCGGGAGAAGGAAGTCGCGGTAGAGCTCATCAGCGGCTCGGTCGAGCTGGCCGCCGGGAGGAATGTGCAGCGGATGTCGCCCGGAGAGCGGGTGGTTTTCGGCAGGGACGGACAGTTCGTGAAGCAGCCGCAGCCATCCGGCATCCGGGTCGGCTGGGAAACGGGGGAGATGTATTTTCAGAACACTACTCTGCAGGAGGCGGCCGCCCGCATCGGTGAGCTGTTCGGTGTCGAAATCGTCATCCGGACGCCCGGGCTGCTGCACAGGAGATTGGAAGGCAGCATCCCCTGCGACAGTCCCGATGCCGCCGTTCTGGCTTTGAGGGATATACTCAATATGACGCTGTACAAAAAGGGAGACCTAATTTATATGCAATAGTGACCGGGAGTCTTATGTGTCGGAGTGCGTTCAGCGTATTTTTTATCAGCATGACTTTGGTATTTGCGGCCCGGGAATCGGGCGCACAGGTGAAGCTGATGCCGGTGACGGAAGCGCTGCAGGCCATAAGCCGGCAGTTCAATGTCCGTTTTGCCTACGAGCCTTCAGTGGTGGAAAGGGTCCGGGTCTATTTCAACCCGCAGACCGGGAATGCCGGCCTGGAGGAGACGATGCGTGACGTGTTGAAGTCAACCGGCCTGGATTACCATGAGCTCAGACCGAATTATTTTATCATCAGGAGAGCAGCCGGGAAAGCACCGGCAGCAGAAGCGCCCGGGCAGGTAAAGCGCAAAAACCCGGAGAAGGTAACATTGGAGGGCAGCGTATACAAGCAGAAAACAGGCGAGAAGGTAGAGATGGCCGCCGTCGGGATCGCGGAGCTGGGTTTGTTTGCCTACACCGACGAGCACGGCGCCTTCCGGATCCCCAGTATTCCCCCGGGAAGATATTCCATGAAAATACAGAGCCTTACCACGGTGCCGAAGGAAAGAACGATAGAAATTCCGGGCGGAATTCCGTATGTGCGCAGGGATTTCCCGGTGGACGAATCGGTGTGGAGCCTGGAAGAAGTGAAGGTGGTGGCCTCGGAAAACAAGGTGGGCGGAGCTACGGCATCCACTATATCCAAAACAGCCATTGAGCATCTGCAGGCCACCAGCCTGGCGGATGTCATGCAGTTGTTGCCCGGGGGGATGGCCCTGAACCCTTCGCTCAACAGTGTGAACAAGTTTTCCCTTCGGCAGGTCAATACCGACAATGTGGGCAGCCTCGGAACCGCCCTGATTATCAACGGGGCGCCGGTCTCCAATAATGCCAACCTGCAGGCTTCCAACACTTCCACCGGCGGCGCCAATGCTTCTTTTGCCACCACTACAGGCGCAGGGGCCGATTTCCGGCAGGTATCGGCAGACAACATCGAGTCGATCGAGGTGATCAGGGGCGTGCCGTCGGTAGAGTACGGCGATCTTACGTCCGGTGCCGTGATAGTAAAGACGAAAGCGGGCCGGGAGCCGCTTCAGCTGAAGGCCAGGATCAATCCTACGCTGACCCAGCTTTGGATAGGGAAAGGGATGGGTCTGGGCGAAAAGAGGGGAACATTGAACGCGGACCTGGATTATACCTACTCGGTTTCGGATCAGCGCTACAACTATACCAGCTACAACAGGGTGACGGCCAGCCTGCTCTACAGCAACCGTTTTTTCGGGGAAAGGCCCCTGCATACCACCACACACCTTTCTTACGGGATGAATATCGACCACCGCCGGACTGATCCGAACGATGTCTTTATGACCGAAAGAAGGGCGCAGGACCTCGGGTTCCGGTTCAGCACAAACGGCAGGTGGAATGCCGGAGCCCGGTTCTCGAAGGTGCTGAGCTATACCGTTTCGGCCAACTATTCGATACAGAAGGGATTCCAGCAGGAGCTGATCACCTCCTATGTGTACCCGCTTTCCTATGCGATGAAGGACACCATGGTGGTGGGGGAGTACCTTCCGAGCACCTACCTCAGCCAGTTGTGGATTGACGGGCGGCCGCTCAATATTTTTGCAAAGGTGACCAACAGCTTTTTCGGACGTACCGGCCGGCTTAATCACCGCGTGCTGGCGGGGGGAGAGTGGAAATACGACGGGAACAACGGCGCGGGAAAAACCTATGACCTCAGCCGGCCGCCCCGCATGATGTCGGGCAACGGGTTTCGCCCCCGCTCCTTTGCCGATATACCGGCCCTGTCGCAGCTTTCCTTTTACCTGGAGGACAACATTTATGCCCGGCTGCTGAACAGGGACGTTTATGTGCAGCTGGGACTTCGCTACGACAATATCCAGCCGGAAGGGATCGTCCGTTCCGGGTTTGGTACCATATTTTCTCCAAGAGTGAATGCCTCGTACCAGGTGTACCGTGACCTGACCGTGCGAGCAGGCTACGGTATCGCGGCGAAAGCGCCCACGCTGTTGTACCTGTATCCCCAGAATGCCTATTATGACCTGGTCAACCTGAATTATTTCGCAGAAAACCCTTCCGAAAGGCTGACGCTGATCACTACCAGGGTTTTTAACACTGAAAACCCCGGCTTAAAACTGTCTTATAATACAAAAAAGGAAGCGGGGTTTGACTGGAAGCCGGGTGGCAGACGTATCAGCGTAACGGCATTTCACGAAAGGACTACGAACGGATACGGTTTTTTGAGCACCATCGAAAGCTCACTGCCCATGCCGATCCCGCGTTATGCGGTAGCCGAGACGCCCCCAGGCAGACCGCCTTCCGTAAACCCCGTACCGGCCCGGACGGATACGTTGATGACCGACTATATGATCCCGGCCAACGATCGGCTCAATGTAAACAAAGGCGTGGAGTTCGATCTGGATATGGGTATGTTCAAGTCAGTCAGGACTTCCTTCGTCCTGAACGGAGCCTGGCTGAGATCCGAAACATCTTCGCTCAATCCCTATGTAATCAAGCTGACAAGCACCGGGGCCGAAAGCAGGCGGGTCGGGATTTTCCCTTCGGGAAGAGGGAATGCACATGAGCGTTTCAATACTACTTTGCGGGCCATTCACCACATCCCCGAAGTAAGTCTCGTCTTTACGTTTGCACTGCAGACCATCTGGCTGCAGCAAAATCGGTACCTCCGCTATGAGAGCCGGGCGGAAGGGTATATAGACAGGCGCACCGGCACTGTCGTCCGTCTCACGGAAGAGGAGCGGAACAGGCTGTCTCCGGCTACCGACGGGGATATTTACATGATCATCCAGCCCCAGTATTACATCACCGAAAGGTGGAAGCCGCTGTCGCTGCTGAACCTCCGGCTCACCAAATCGATCGGGAGGTACGCGGGCTTTTCGTTTTTCGCCAACAATGTGCTGATGCACCGGCCGCTCGAAGAAAGCAGCCGGTGGAAGGGGGATTTTACCAGGAGGAACCAGCCCCTTTTTTTCGGGATGGAAATGTCATTGAAAATATGAGCGGGTGGTGGGACGGCAGCTCTGGGATACTAGTTTTTGAGACAGATATAACTATTTGATAACTAATAACTTAATATTTTTTATACCAATGAAAGGAGCATAAGCAAATACGTTTAAACAGCGGACCGCCGCCCCGGAAGCATGATTGTTCCGGCGAAATGAGCCGCAGGCGAATTCG
>JBEBSO010000168.1:0-7356 GCA_040394275.1 Telluribacter sp. | reverse complement strand
CCCAACCCGTCGCCCGGGCTTTTCTTTCCGGCTTCCTGGGGGTATTTCTGCTTTGGCTCCTGCTCACTTTCCTGGCGGACTACCGCAACGGGCATATTCTTTCTACCCGGATCGCCTCACTTCTCCCGCTGGGAGGAAGCAGCCTGCTGCTCATCCTGCTGACCGCCCTGACAGGCGGCCTCATCGGCGGGCTTTCGGCGCTGGGCGCTTCCAGCCTGAGGCCCCTGCCCCGGCCGATCCGCTGACGCTACCGGAGCTCCTCGATGATATCAGAGGCAAGCAGCGCCGCCTCCGACCGGGCGCGTGCTGCCCGGTCACCGGCCTCACCATGCTTGTATACACCGAGCACCGCAGCATGCCCGGGCGCATACCCCTGTGCAAGCAACCCGGTAATGATGCCGGTCAGGACATCGCCGGTGCCGCCGGTGGCCATCCCGGGGTTACCGGTTGAATTGAAAAAAACACGGCCATCCTCCAATGCAACGGCCGTATTTGCGCCCTTCAGGCAGACGATTACCTGGTGCCGGGCTGCAAAATCCCGCAATTTGTCCAGGCGCCGGAAATGATCTTCCGCCGGGCCGGCCAGGCGCTCAAACTCCTTGGGGTGCGGAGTCAGGACGGTATGCTCCGGCAATTTGTCCAGCAGCCGGGGATGTTCGGAAAGTATGTTCAGGGCATCCGCATCCAGCACCAACGGGCCGCGATACCCGGTCAGCAGCCGGTCCAGCATTTGTACCGTGGCTTCATTCCTGCCCAGGCCGGGCCCTGCACCTATCGCGGAATACATACCGGTATCCGGAAGCGCCGATATGAAGCGGTCTTCCGGATCGGCCGTCACCATCGCCTCCGGCAGCGAACTCTGGAGCACCTGGTACCCGCAGCCCGGCAGGTTTAGGGTCAGCAGGCCGGCCCCCGACCTCAGGCAGGCTTTCCCCGCCAGAAAAGCGGCCCCGATTTTCCCGTAACTCCCGGCTATGATCAGTGCGTGCCCGAAAGTGCCCTTGTGAGAAAATTTCGGCCGCTTCCTGGTCAGCTCCTTCACAACGAGCTCGTCCGTGTAAAAATAGCTGGTTTGCTCCGCTTCTATAAATTCGCGGCTGAGACCGATATCGACCACTTCCCATTTCCCGGTAAACGCTTCATTCCGGGGCATCAAAAACGAAAGCTTCGGCAGCTGAAAGGAAACCGTCGCCTCCGGCCGGATGATGAGGTCGGACGGGGCGTTGGCGGTATCCACCCGGAGCCCGCTGGCAATATCCACGGAAACGACCCGGGCGCCTGAAGCGTTGATATGGGAAATCACCTCGCCCATCAGGCCCTGCACCGGCCTGGACAGCCCGGATCCGAGCAGGGCATCGATCACGATCCGGTCTTCCCCGATCGCAGGCAGGTCCCCCGCCGAGATGGAATTCACCCTCAGCTGCGCCCGGAGCCGGTCCAGGTTGATGGCAGAATCAGGGGAAACCTTTGCCCCGTCAGTGACAGTGAATACCTCCAGGGAGTAGCCCTTGCCGGAAAGCAGCCTCGCAATGGCCAGCCCGTCTCCGCCGTTGTTGCCGGGACCGCAGAATACGCTCACCGGGTGCCCGCTGCCGAACCTGGCACAAAACCAGCCGACAAACGCCTGGGCGGCCCGCTCCATCAGGTCTGCGGAAGCAATCGATTCGCTGGAGATGGTGTAGGCATCCAGCTGGCGTATGCGTTCGGCCGATAATATCTTCATGGTGCTCTGTTAAATTTCAGTTTGGATTTCGGGGATTATATGGAATTTGCTTCACGCGCTTCGCCATGACATGCTCATGATACAAACTTCAGCCCGATGATGGATCCCACCAGGGTTACCAGGAAAAAGATCCGCCAGAAAGTCACGGGATCTTTAAAAATAAGGATCCCTATCAACACGGTCCCGACCGCACCGATGCCCGTCCAGACGGCATAGGCCGTACCGATGGGCAGGGATTGCGCGGCCTTCATCAGCAGGAGCATGCTGATTACCAGGGAAACAAAAAAGCCGGCATACCACCAGTATGCCTCCGCTCCCGAGGTATCCTTTGCCTTTCCCAGGCAGGAAGCAAATGCCACCTCGAAAAGCCCGGCGGCAATTAATATCATCCAGTTCATCTTTTGTACATTTTTTTACAAAGGTTGGAAAGTCCTGCCGTTCTGCATTTTACAAATGATAAAAAATGGGATTGCTTACCGTACTTCCGCCCTGATCCGGCTCAGGCTGACCCGGGTAATCCCCAGAAAAGAGGCGATATATCCCAGCTGTACCCGCTGCAGCAGACCGGGATCATCTTTCAGCAGGGACTGGTACCGCTCGGACGCCGTCCGGAATTGCCTGGAAATCAGCCGCTCTTCAGTTTTTATCAGCTCCTTTTCTGCAAATCTCCTTCCCCAGTTAGCGATATGGATGTCCTCCCCGAAGAGCCGCCTCAGGTCCGCCAGCCTGATCTCATACAAATCGCAGGCCTCCAGCAGCTCTATGTTCTCGTACCCGCCTTTGTCTTCCACGTAGCTCCGCATGGACAGCACAGCTTCCCCCTCTTTCCCGAACCAGAACGTAATCTCCGTGTCCTGCTGACAGGAATAGGCCCTGACTATACCTTTCTTTATAAAATACAGGAAGGTTTCGACCCGGCCCGCCTTCATCAGGATGTACCCTTTGTGAAAGGATCTCAGGTTTGAAATTTCCCTGAGCCTGCGCCGGGATGTTTCCGGAAGCAAGCAGATGTCGTCCAGCGCCTGATACAGATCCATCGTTCAACCCGGCTGTTTATGTTTAATATCTTGCAAAGCCCGTCTCTGCCCCGGTGACAATTTACAGAATTCGGGAAAAGTTCACAATTGTATTCTTTTTTTGATCCAAACTATTATCAATCAAAAAGAAACGCTAAATTTGCACTCCGTTTTAAAAAAACCTGTTGTTCGTATGAAGAGGCGCCACCTCATCCGCTGGAGTCAGCAGCCAGAATCAACTTAATTATATAAGCATCCGTCATGAGCGAACTTATTAAACTTGTAGAAGCCTCTATCGAGAATCGTAAGGCTAACTATCCCGTTTTCAAGGGAGGCGACACCATCGTGGTTCACGTGAAAATCAAAGAAGGAAACAAGGAACGTATCCAGCAATTCCAGGGAACCGTTATCCAGCGCCGTAACGTAGGAGGTGCGGGTGAAACCTTCACCGTACGTAAAATTTCGAACGGCATAGGTGTGGAGCGTATTTTCCCCATCCTTTCTCCCAGCATAGATAAAATTGAGCTGCTGCGCCGCGGAAAGGTACGTCGCGCACGTCTGTTCTACCTGCGCGGGCTTCAGGGCAAGGCTGCACGTATCAAAGAGCTGAAAAAGCCTTCCAACTAAGCAATGCTACCAAAAAAAGAGCCGCTTCGGGATACGGAGCGGCTTTTTTCATTGCTTTGTATTGTGATTCATATCGGGAATCCGGCCCTGTCGGAGGTGCAGTGCCATATCTCAATTATTTTCCAAAATGACCGTCGATCGATACCTGCAAAGAGGTGTTTCTGCTTCGAAAGAAGATGTTCACCGTGCGATTTCCAAGCTGGACAAGGGGATCTTCCCCAGGGCATTCTGCAAAATTGTCCCTGATACGCTTGCCGGGGACCCGGAGTACTGCACCATCATGCATGCAGACGGGGCGGGCACCAAAACCTCCCTGGCCTATCTTTACTGGAAAGAAACCGGCGATCTCTCCGTCTGGAAGGGAATCGCGCAGGACGCCGTCGTAATGAATACTGACGACCTGCTGTGTGTAGGCGCAACCGGGCCGATGCTGCTTTCTTCCACGATCGACCGGAACAAAAACCGGATCCCCGGTGAAGTGATCGCTGAAATTATCAACGGAACGGAAGAAGTCCTGGAAATGCTGAGAAGCTACGGTATAGACATTCACAGCACGGGTGGTGAGACGGCAGATGTCGGCGATCTTGTCCGGACCGTCACCGTCAACAGCACCGTAATCGCCAGGATGAAAAGGGCGGATGTAATAGACAACGCAAATATCCGGGCGGGAGACGTCATTGTCGGGCTGGCCTCTTACGGACAGGCTGCCTACGAGGCCGCTTACAACGGCGGCATGGGAAGCAACGGGCTGACTTCGGCCAGGCACGATGTGCTCGGCAACTACCTCCGCAGCGGCTATCCTGAAAGTTTTGACCCGGAAGTAAGCCCGGATCTGATTTACAGCGGCTCAAAGAGGCTGACCGATCCCGTAGAAGGGACGCCGCTCAATGTAGGGCAGCTCGTCCTCTCGCCCACCCGCACCTACGCACCGGTAGCCAAAGCGCTGCTCGAAGAACTGCGCCCGGTGATACACGGCATGGTGCACTGCAGCGGGGGCGCCCAGACCAAAATACTGCATTTCATAGACAAGCTCCACGTCATCAAAGACAACATGCTGGAGGTCCCGCCGCTGTTCAGGCTGATCCGGGAGGAAAGCGGCACTGCATGGCAGGAGATGTACAAGGTATTTAATATGGGACACCGGCTGGAAATCTACCTTCCGGGGCAATACGCCGACCGGGTTGTCGCGCTGTCGGAATCATTCGGGATCAACGCGCAGGTCATCGGCCGGGTAGAGGCTTCGGAGCACCGGCAGGTGACCATCAGATCCGAATTCGGCGAATTCAGCTACCGGTGAGCTCAGCTGATCCTGCCCCAGTTTGTCGATTCTTTCCCCTGGCTCTCGATCTGTCTCCGGATGGGTGCATGGCCGGGAAGCGCCAGGTCGGGATCCGTCTCCAGTATGGCCTGGGCCGATGCCCTCGCCGCCCTGAGAATCTCCCCGTCTTTCGATAGGTCCGCTATCTTAAAATCCATCAGGCCGCTCTGCTGGGTGCCGGTCAGGTCGCCCGGCCCGCGAAGCCGGAGGTCAACTTCCGCAATCTCGAACCCGTCGTTGGTCCTGCACATCGTATCGATACGGGTCCGGGTGTCCTGGCTCAGCTTATAGCTGGTCATCAGGATGCAGTAAGATTGCTCCGCTCCCCGCCCTACGCGGCCTCTCAGCTGGTGCAGCTGTGACAAGCCGAACCTCTCCGCATTTTCAATGATCATCACCGACGCATTCGGGACATTAATACCCACTTCTATTACCGTAGTAGCGACCATGATCCTTGTTTCGCCGCTAACGAACCGCTCCATCTCATAATCCTTGTCCCTGGACGGCATTTTTCCGTGAAGTATGCTGAGGGGTACGCCCGGGAATGCACGCGCTACGCTCTCGTAGCCGTCCATCAGGTGCTTCAGGTCAGACTTTTCGGACTCCTCGATCAGCGGGTAAACGATGTACACCTGCCGTCCTTTCTGCAGCTCCTCCCTGACAAACCCGAATACCGCCAGCCTGTGGCTGTCAAACCGGTGGACCGTCCGGATCGGCTTCCGGCCTGCGGGCAGCTCGTCGATGGAGGATATGTCCAGGTCGCCCCATACCGTCATCGCCAGCGTCCTGGGTATCGGTGTGGCCGTCATCACCAGGACATGCGGAGGTATGCGCTTGTTTTTCAGCCAGAGCTTGCTGCGCTGCGCCACCCCGAACCGGTGCTGCTCGTCAATGATGCACAAACCCAGGTTCCCAAACTGAACCGTATCTTCTATCAAAGCATGCGTGCCGACGATCAGCTGCAGGCTGCCCGACAGCAGCTGTTCATGAAGCACCTCCCTTTCCTTCTTCCGGGTCGAGCCTGTCAGCTTCCCGATCCGGACACCGACCAGGTCGGCAAATTTCTTCAATCCCTGGTAATGCTGATCGGCCAGGATCTCGGTCGGCGCCATCAGGCACGCCTGCGCACCGTTTCCGAGCGCCAGCAATATGCAGAGAAAGGCCACGATTGTCTTCCCTGATCCTACATCCCCCTGCAGAAGCCGGTTCATCTGCTTTCCGCTCCTCAAATCAGAAAAGATTTCATTCAGCACCCTGACCTGGGCCCCGGTGAGAGAGAAAGGAAGGTGATCCCGGTAAAAAGCGGTAACCAGGTCGTCCGATGAAAATACGGGGCCGGGATATTCGGTTTTGTGAACAATCCTGTTCTTGATCAGCCGCAGCTGGTTATAAAAAAGCTCTTCGAATTTGAGCCTCCGCTGGGCCTGCTGTACGTGTTCCAGGCTCCCGGGCAAATGCACGTAGTACAATGCCTGGGCTTTTGATGCGAGGCGGTATTTTTCGATCAGGCTGTCCGGCAGCGTCTCATGGATATGACGGTATGATTGCTCCAGCAGCGCCTGGACCGCCTTACCTATCACCCGGCTGTCGATGTATTTTTTCCGCAGCTTCTCCGTCAGATGGTACACCGGTTGAAAATAGCCGCCTTTTTCGTTCTGCGGAGTCAGGGGCTCGATCTCGGGGTGGGTAAGGCTGTACCTGCCGCCGAACAATACAGGCTTCCCGTATACGATATAGTCGGCGTTGCGCTTGAGCGACTTCTCGTACCAGGCCACCCCCTGGAACCAAACCAGCTCGACCATTCCCGATCCGTCCCCGAAATGCGCAACAAGCCTTTTTTTGAATCCTTCTCCTGTTACGCTGAAATCCCGGAGGCGCCCCTTTATCTGTGCGGACGGCATCGCATCGGAAAGCTGGGAAATCTTTACGAAGACGGTCCGGTCTTCGTACCTGAACGGGTAATGTTCCAGAAGATCGGCAAAGGTGAAAATACCGAGCTCCTTGTTCAGCAAAGCAGCCTTCTGGGGGCCGATCCCCTTCAGGAACTCAATATTCGTATCGAAATAATTCTGCCCGCTCATTCCTTCCTTTCAGCCTTTTCCGGTCAGGGAGGGTACTCTACAGATGGTTCTCCGTTACCTGACCTGGTATTGTACGCTGCCGGCGCCGGGCGCTCCCGTGCCTGACAGTCCTTCCACCCTGACGTTCATTTTGCCCGCTGCGTCGCTGTTGAAGTAAGCGACCCTGGCCCTGCCGTCTTTATTGGTCTTCACATATGCAGCCCAGAAAATAGTGGCACGGTAATCGGGGCGCCGCGCCGCTTCCGCGCTCATGCGGTGGTAGGCAGGTGAATAGAATTCCCTTTCCCTGCTGTACCCGGGCAAATGATAGATGAGCACTCCCGCCGCCGGCTCCTTCGACGAATCCCCGCTCACAAATCCCCGTTTCGTCAGGATCGAAATAACTCCCTGACCGCCCATCGAGCCAAAAATTGCAGTAGAGGCCCCGCTTTTCATGATATCCACGGTTTCGACGTCATGAATGCTGAGTGCATTTATTGTGGTTACATCTACCACCACTCCATCCAAAAGGAAAGTCGGCTCTCCCTGCGCTCCCCTTATCCTGACCGTCTTCTGCATATCTTCGGTTTGACTCACCACCACTCCGGCCAC
>JBEBSO010000167.1:0-7389 GCA_040394275.1 Telluribacter sp. | reverse complement strand
AGGTACAGGAAAAGATGGTCCGGGTCCTGCGTGTTGGAAATGGCGGCTTTTATGTTGCTCACCGATACATACATGGCGCCGAAAAAGGTAAGCACGGTCAACCCGAGCAGCACAATCAGTCGCCAGCTCCGGATATGATCGGCGACCTCCTTTTCCACCATCACACGAAAAGGAGACCGGAGCCGCAGATTTTCCCGGGACCAGTTTTGCATCCCCTCACGATTTGAAAGACTTTTGAAAAAGACGGCCGGACTTTTCATGGGTATCAGCTGCTGTTAAATTGTTTTCAAAGTATTTCTGGTATATCTCGTCGAGCCCGTAAGCTTTCTTACGGACGCTCATCACATCGAATCCCCCGTGCACAAAGAACCGCACCAGGTCCGGCGTGATGTCGCTGCGGCAGGCCACCTCGGCAGTAGCATCGTGGATGACCACGCGCTGCACATCCCCCAGCTGCTTCAGCTCCGGTTCAATTTCCTCCAGGCGGGCCCGGTCCCCGACCGTAACCTGGACGACATAGGCGCCGTCCGTAAACAGGCTGCGGGAAAGCTTGTCGATGTTCCCTTCCACGAGCATTTTTCCACCGACAAATATGCCCACCCGGTCACACACCTGCTGCACCTGGTGAAGGTGGTGGGAGGAGAGCAGCACGGTAAGCCCCTGCTGCCTGCTCAGCTGACGGATAAGCGCCAGGAATTCTTTCACCCCGCTGGGATCGATCCCGAGCGTAGGTTCATCCAGGATAATCACCTCAGGCTGCTTGATAAGCACCTCCGCCAGGCCGAGCCGCTGCTTCATCCCCCTCGAAAAAGTCGAGGCTTTCCGGTCGGCTGCCTCCGAAAGGCCGATCAGGCTCATCATTTCCCGGGCGCGCTCCGTCGCTTCGGCTTCCGGGATCCCGTTTAGCCTACCCACATAGATCAGGTTTTCGAGGGCTGTCATGCTGTGGTAAAACCCTACGCTGTCCGGCATGTACCCTACCCTTCTTTTGACGGCAATCGGGTTTTTGGTTGCGTCGCTGCCGCAGACCGTAGCAGTACCCGAAGTGGGATCAGTCAGCCCCAGCATCATGAGAATGGTAGTGGTCTTACCGGCGCCGTTAGGGCCCAGCAGGCCGAAAATCTCTCCCCGGCTGATGCTCAGGTTAAGATCATCGACGGCTTTCAGGGAACCATAGCATTTTGTCAAACCCTTCAGTTCAATGACAGGATTCTCCATAACACTTATCTTCTCCCGTATTTACGAATCAGGTAATACACCAGGCCTATGGCTGCCAGGATCACGACGATCCCGATCCAGCCGGACAACAGGGAAGTCTTCACCGTAATCCTGAACGTGACGTTCGCTGACGTGTTGGCATTCTGAACCGTGAACGTGCTGAGGTAATCCCCGACAATCGTTTTGTCCGGGACTTTTACCGTGGCCGTCACGTCGGCAGTGCCGCCGGGAGGAAGAAGGCTGATCTTGGAAGGTGTAAAGGTAACTTCCCAGTTGGAGGGCCTCTGCGCCGTCAGCTCCACTTTCTCCAGCGGAAGCGAGGCAGTGTTTTTAACGACGAGACGAATTTCTTTCTGGCTGCCCCCGATCATCTCCTCGCTCAGCCGCCCCGATGGCGTGCTCAGCTCCAGGCCGTACGCACCCTTCAGCACCGCCTCCAGGTGGAGCTTTAAGGTATCTGTGCCGGACACAGCCGTTACCGGTATGCTGTATTTGTCCGGTTTCGAACGCGGGTTGGCGTTGATTTCCACAGAGATATCCTGTGACTTCCCCGCCTCGACATTCACGGCAGTAACCAGGCTGCCCATGGTCCGGAAAGCTGCCGACCAGCCCTCGGGTACCGGCGCATGCAGCGCGTATACCTTCGCCTCCGACGATCCGTTGTGCAGTATCGCATTGTAGCGGAACGTCTCGTTCGCGGCGGATTCCAGGTTGATAAGGCTGGAGGTGAAAGAAGATTTCTGGCCGGACTTGCCCGGAGACTGGGCACTGAGATCAGCGGTTGTGAGGAGTCCGAGCCCAAAAAACACAAACAAACCGCAATGACGTACAAGGTACGTTTTAACGATAGAACAGAAAACTGACATAATCTATAAACAAAAGTTATTGAATAAGTTTCATTTATAAACGATGACCTGGAAACTTCTTTGGAAGCCCCGGTGCCGATTAGCGGAGGCTAATTTATAAAAAGAGAAAATTCAGAAAAAAACGGGAAGAAATTTTTGGTCAAAAAATCCTATACATTGTTAAAAACATCTAATATTTACTTCAAATCAACCCCAAAATCCGGCGTGCCTCCACGACGAGACGGACCTCATTCATCATTTCGAGCAACTGCCCGATCTCCTGGTTGGTCAGCAGGATAAAAAAATTGGACAGCGGCGTGGGGATCAGGATCTCTTTTCCGTGGGACGTCGGGAAATCCCCCATCATCCGCTGGTCGGCAAGCAGGTTGATCAACCCCCGGAATTCCGGCTCCGTAAGATTGAACAACAGGTTTTTGAAAGCAATGTTGTAGTTTCCGCAGCAGGGACAGATGCCCGCATAGCCGTCCTGCTTTCTTACAATGGTCTCGATATGGTGCTGCATCCCCGGAATGGTCACGTTGATAAATGGTATCCAGGCGGCAGCGCGAACCACCGCATCCTGTCTGATGCAAATATAATAATTTAGACTTAATATAAATAATAAAACTGGAAACGGTTTCCTGCGATATCGCTGCGACTGCCCGAAGGCTACCATTTCCCCGAACCGACCGCAAGATCTTCCGACAATCGCGAAGCTACCCTCCGGTACACGGTCGCAGAGGGATGCGCATTGTCAAAAGGCAGCATTTTATCGTTGATAGTTATAAGTCCGGAGTAATCCAGGTATTTGATTCCACGATGGGAAAGCTTCTGCAGGAATGACGCACTTACGGGGTTACCGGGAAAAATAATTACAAAAAAATGATCGTTTCCGAATATCCTGCTATATGTCCTGGCCGATTCTCCGATGATGTCTGCAATGAATTCGAAGTGTACATCTGTATGCCGTTTAGGATACCCCCAATTTGAGAGCTGCTTTACACCGCTGTCCTGGAAAGCCTGTATAAAATCACTATATAGCCTGCGCTGCTTAGCAAATACCCCGTTCGTCACCATGGTTCCCTCATCTATATAGGGGAAATACCCTTTCGTCATTTCAATCCAGCGCGTTGCGGGAATAACCCGGTCCAAATGATCGTTGATCAGTGTAAAAACTCCGAATCCATCGGATTGGACAATTTCCTTCCGGATCTCCATCTGCTGAAGACGTGCCAGCATATGCAGAGGGGAATATGCCAGAAAACCATAGTTATAGGATTGATAATCCGGTGACAGGGTTTGAAAATAGTAGGGCATCGTTTCGTCGTCTGACACGCCGTCGCCATAAGTATAGGAGCACCCGAAGAAGATAGCATATCGCCCGGGGTGCGCGCCGGCATCAAGTCTGGTCAGCCTGCGGCCCAGCGAGTCGATAGTTATTTCAACTTAAACATAGACGACCCCATCCTTTACAGGTGTCCATTTTAAGTGCCAGCCGCGTTTCGCCCTTACTCCCAATGTATCGCTGAACACAAATGAATCTGTCCAATCAGGCCTTAAAAATGGTGACGGGGATTCCGCGGATTTTACGGCTGCCGGAGCCGACCGCCAGCTAATGATCCGCTTGCAAAGGAAATCTACCGCGATCAGCAGCAGTGCCGTCAGTAAAATAGTGGCGGAGAGGCTGCGAACTACCTTGTGGGAGAAAAACAGCAGGTAAAAGACAACTGTGCAAAAGGCTACTCCGGTCACTAGCTTAAACGCCATGTCCATCAGCAAAATATCCCACCAGATCCCGTCCGCATTGCCGAAGACGTATTCAAGAAATATCAGGGCCGAAGTAGCAACAGCAATAGTGATGAAGAGAAGAGAAACCAACGCAAGTGCACGCAGTCCGGAAAAATTGAAAGACTTCATTATAAAATGATACTGGAGGTTTAAAGTATATGCCTGGCCGGCTGCTTCCCGAAAACTCTATTTTTACCTGTCCGGGACAAAAAGCTGGAAAAAGTAAGTAGGCGGGTAAAATTCCAAAATATAATCCTGAAATTAAAATTGAATTTCGTCCGAAGAAGTTCCGCTGGTGTCCGGCCCCGCCTGTAAAAAATGAGCGCATATCCTGCCGGGCAAGCGGAAATTGGTCTTACCTTGCAGCTGAATATCGGAATATGCCATGATTGCCCCGGATAAGCTGTACCAGGAACTTACTTTCCAGACCTCCAGGAGCGGAGGGAAAGGGGGACAGAACGTCAACAAGACCGAAACCAAGGTGGAGCTCCGGTTCGATGTGGAGCATACGCAGCTGCTGAGCGCCGAACAGAAATGGCTCCTGCGAAAAAAGCTGGCCAACCGGATCAATGCGGACGGGATACTTGTGCTCTATCACCAGACCGAGCGGTCGCAGCTCGCCAACAAAGAGATGGTTACCCGGAAGTTTTTCAGGCTGGTGGCGCAGGCACTGACAACGCTTCCGCCCCGGAAAGCGACCAGGCCCACAAAAGCCTCCGTCCTTGCCGGCAGGCAGGCCAAAAGCAGGCATTCAACTCTGAAAGCCAACCGCCGCAGGCCTGCCTTGGACGAATAGACTACCTGTTTTCCGGCGGACTTCCGGGCCTGCCCGGCCGGGATCCCTACCTGCAGATACCTGCGTTCCCACCGGAGGCCATAAAAAACCTATGGCCTCTTCGACTGTTTTATTATTTTTTTATTACTAAATTGGACTTCAATATCGACAGCATGCATTTATCTGATCAGCATACAGACTCCGAACTCGTACTCCAGCTTCAGGCGGACAGTGAGGCTGCCTTTGACGAGATTTACAGGCGGTATTGGAAGAAAATCTACAATGAGGCCTTCCGCAGGCTCCGGGATCAGGCGCTGTGCGAAGAGATTGTCCAGGATGTCTTCGTGGACCTGTGGAGCAAGCGCCGGCAAAGGGAAATCGGGGATCTGTTCCCCTACCTGTGCTCCTCGGCCAGGTACCAGGTGTTTGCCGTCTACAGGAAGAAAAAACGCCTGCCCTGTTTTGAAGCGCCCCTTGAAGAGCTGGCCGTATCGAGCTACGCGGCAGATACCGCCTGCTTTGAAGAAGAGCTGGTTGCGTTCATCGACAGCTGGCTGCAAAGCCAGCCGGAAGGCAGGCGTAAAATTTTTCACATGCGCTACCTGGACGGCATGGAAACCAGGGAAATTGCCGATGAGCTGCGTATATCCCGGAAAACCGTGCAAAATCAGCTCCACCTGGCCAGGAACCAGTTTCGTCTTTCGGTGCTGAAGCACCTCGCTATCCTGCTGTTCCTCTCCGGGAATTGACACCTTTCTTCGTTTCCGGGCACTTTCTTTTTGCTTTCTGAAAAAAAAAATACCGGCCTGTATGGGAGATCCGGTCTCAAAAGTACACTGTTTAAAAAAAAGCCCGGACCCTTGAAAAAGAAGATGACATATCGGCATAAATTCCGGAAACTGGTAAGCAGATACCTCGGCCGGACAGCTTCTGAAAGCGAGACGGAAGCCGTAGAGAAGTACTATGCGCTGTTCGGCGACACTCCCGACCGGACGGATCAGCTGAGCGTAGAAGAGCTTGGGGTAATGGAAGACCGGATCAAAAGCGGGATTGCCAACGAAATCCGGAAGCAAAACATACGCGGGACCGCTCAACGGGTATTTTTCCCGCTCCGGTGGGCCGCCGTGCTTGTTTTGGCCGCCGGCCTGGTCTTCCTGCTGTATATCCGCAGGCACCAAGTTCCGGCCCCTGCACCCGGGTCCGGGATATCGCCCGTGCTGGTGGAATCAGGTCGTTCCAACCATTTCATTACGCTGCCCGACGGGAGTAAGGCGCTGCTGCGGAAGGGAAGCCGGCTGACCTATTCCGCGGATTTCAATACAACCAACCGCGAGGTCACGCTCGTCGGCGAAGCCTATTTTGATGTGGCGCACGTGTCCTATACGGACGGGCAGCCGGGTCGGGCGAAGCCATTTATTATTCACACCGGGAAGGTGAAAACCACCGTCCTGGGTACGGCCTTCGAGATCAGGGCCTGGCCGGAAAGCGACCAGGTGATGGTCAGCGTCGCCCGTGGAAAAGTGCGGGTAGAAGACGACACACACCTGATCGCCGTGCTGAACAAGGACGACCAGGTCAATTACGACCTGAAAACCACCCGCGCGGAAGGGAGCAATATCCACGTAGCCAGGCAAAGCGAGTTCCTGTCCTGGGCGCGTGAGGACATGACTTTTGACGGGATGCCGTTTGCCACGCTGGCAGAGCACCTGGAGAACCGTTACCGGGTAGCCATCGAGTTCGGCAACCCGGAGCTCAGGCATTGCAGCATCACGGGGCGCTTCAATGGTACCGAAACACTGGAGGAAGTGCTTGAGATCCTGACGGCAACCAGCAATACGACCTATGGCCGGAACAGTGACGGAACAATCGTGATCGACGGACGAAAATGTAATTAGCAACCCAGACATAAACCCATTTCGCCATGAGTATAAAAAGTCTGACCAGGGGCCCTTAGCGGCTATAAAAAAACTCCCCCGCCTGGACAGCAAGAAGGAGTTTCGAGTTCAAAAAATTGTTTCAACTTTTTAAACTTCACAAAGTATGCAAAACTATTTTGCTTTTGCAAGCAGGTATTGTTGTGTCCCGCTACGTGAGCGCGCGGGTACAAAAATAAAAAGGCTTATGAGGATAGGGATATGCTGCGGCACTATTTTACTCGTCACCGCCCAGGTTTTATTTGCGAGAGTCAGTGGAGCGCAGGACATCAGAGAGACAAAGATCCAGTTCGGGCTGAAGAACGCCTCTCTGAAAACTGCGCTTCAAAAGCTCCAGTCCCAATCGGGGTACAACGTGTTCTACCTGTCTTCCAGGGTTTCGGCGTATAACAATATACATATAGAAAAGGAAACCCGCTCCGTTTACCAGACTTTAGAGCTGATACTGCAGGATACGCCTTTCAGCTTCAGGCAGGAAGGAAAAAGCATCATCCTGTCGGAGCAGGCGCCCGCTCCCCTGCCCGCAGCGCACAGGACGGTGCAGCCGGCGCCGGTCAGGGGAAGGGTCAGCGATGAAAAAGGCCAGGCGCTTCCCGGCGTCAGCATTGTCGTCAAAGGTACACAGACGGGGACAATTTCTGACCAGGACGGCAACTACACCCTTTCGGTGCCGGAGGGCTACCAGGTGCTGGTATTTTCCTACATCGGGTACAATACCCGCGAAATCCAGGTCAACGGCCGCACCTCTGTAGACGTCACCATGACCGAAAGCGTTGCCAGCATCAACGAGATCGTGGTGGTGGGGTACGGCACGCAAAGCAAACGCACC
>JBEBSO010000166.1:0-7465 GCA_040394275.1 Telluribacter sp. | reverse complement strand
GACATCGACCTCGGTGACAGTCTCCGGCACACCGGGATAGGTATGCGGCCGCCCGGTACTGTCCGAACTCTCCCCGCTGCGCTTCTCAATAAGCAGGTTGGATGCATCACCCGCCAGCGGAAACGAAGTATTCACCAGGTTGAAAGCGTCGAAATCGTCCCGGGTGAAATAGAGGGTGACCCTGCCGGTGGAAGCCCCCGCATTTTCGGCCGGCTCTATCTCGTAGTGCCGCCTGACATACTGCGCAGGCTGAGCGTCTTCTACCCAGACCCGGGCGGTCGTGCTGCCGCTAATGGCCTGTGCGTCGCCGGAACCGGTTACGGATGCGATCAGGTTGTTACAATGGTCCGTATAATCGGTAGTGCCGTCTCCGCGCTGCATTCTCCGGGCCGCCCCGGATACCTGTGCAAGCGACGCCGTTTCGATGCTCTTCCTGCTTTCGTAGACGCCCATATCGATTCTGTCTCCCGACACACGGGGCTGTCCGTCCAGGTCAACCGGCGGCAGGCTCAACCCATGCGTCGCCGGTGTGCCTGCATTAATGGCGGGGCTGCAGGATTGGAGGTGGAAGTCGGCCGCTCCCGGGTTGACGAACAGCGGATCTTCGTCTGCATTTCCCTCTCCTTCAAACCCGCCTTGTATGAGGCTGTAGGTCACCAGTGCATCCGCCCCTTCGTTCAGTATACTGCTTGAATTTCCGTAGATAATGCTGTTTTTTACTTCAGGAAGTGCGTTGTCCGCATTGTATATTCCCCCGCCCGTCGTCACCAGGCTCCTGGTCAGAACGGAATTGATGATTCCGGGCCTGGCATTGGATCCTTCGTTGGCAATGCCGCCGCCTATCAGCCCGCCGCCGCCGATAAAAAGACAGTTGACGATGCCTGGAGACGATTCCCGGTTGTGGATTCCAGCCCCCGAATACGCCGCGTTGTTCAGAAAGATACAATTCGATATTGCGGGAGAAGATTCGAGGTTGCTTATTCCGCCGCCCTGCGAAGTAGCGGCGCCATATTCGAACGTACTATTGGTCACCGAACCCAAATGCCTGAACGCGTACAGTCCGGCTCCTTCGTATGCGCTGTTTTTCGAGAAATAGCAGTTCCGGATCACCGCGTCGCTGCTTTCCAGGTATATGCCGCCCCCCTTGGACGAGATGGAAATACCCTTGTTTTCGATGAATCTGCAATCAATGACATACGGGGAATTGCCATAGGCCACCAGGCCTCCGCCGAGGCGTCCCTGGTTGTTCGTAAAGGTATTTCTGCGAATGGCAATCCGGTCGCCGTTCGCGTTGCCGATTACGATCAGTCCCCCGGCAAATACGCGGCCCATCCCCACCTGGTTATAGACATAGTCGCCGGTACCGTCCGCCTGGCCGTTCCGGAAGGTGAAACCATCCACCACCACGCTGTCGGCATCGGCAGCCAGGCCCGCCACCACCATAATGTGGTAGCTGTTGTCACTGCTGACGGCCGGGTTGCCGATGTTGCCGTCCAGGTAGACCGGATTTGTTCCGGGATTGCGCGTTCCGCCGCCGCCGGGATACCCGCCCAGCAGCTTTATCTTTCCCCTGAGGATGACGAAGGCGCTGTCACGGTTGGTGCCGCTCTGCTGCCCCGTCGGATAGTAAGTCCCGGCGGCTACAAGCACGCTGTCCACCTCCGGATGGCTATTGGCTACACGCAGCGCATGGGAAAGGGTTTGAAAGGATGTCTCCCAGGAACGGCCCGCTCCAAGGTCGCTGCCGTGGGCTTCGTCCACATACAGGATACGGCCGTACGAGGCCACGGCCGTATTTTCATATACCCCCATATCGATGGTACCGCCGATCACTCTTTCATTGCCCATCAGGTCCGTAGCAGGCAGCAGGTGGCCGATGCCTGCAACATCACCGGCATCAATCGCGGGACTTCCGTCCTGCAGGCGAAAATCGCCCTCAGCCGGATCAACAAATGCGGGGTCCACCTCCTTATTGCCTTCTCCCCCATACCCGCCCTGGACAATGCTGTAAGTTGCCGTAGTGCTGCCGCCGGAGTTGGTAATCCCGCTGTTGGTGTTGCCGTAGATAATGCTGTTTTTGACGGTCACCTGCGCGCCGGCCACGTTGTAAATGGCGCCGCCGCTGACGACGTTGCTTTTTGTAAACACACAGTTGACTACAGTGATGAGCGAGCCGGCCCCGGTGTTGTTCAAACCGCCCCCCGGCCCCCCGTCTCCACCCGTAAACAGGCAGTTGACGACCGTAGACGGTGAGTTGCTGTTGTGCATGCCCGCCCCTGCCCCGATCGCACCGTTGTCCCGGAATATGCAGTTGACCACGCTGACCGCCGAACTCTCGTTGTATATTCCTCCGCCTTGCGAAAACACGTTGTTGTTTTCGAAGATGCAATCGGTCACCGTGGCAGGCGAGAATAAATTGTAGATGCCTGCGCCTTCGTAGGCCTGGCTGCCGGAAAACACGCACCCGTCGATCACAGCCTGGCTGCTCTCCTGGTACAGGGCGCCGCCTTTCGAAGCTGTCCCGGTTCCCGAATTACCCGTAAAAAGGCACCGGGTGACAAACGGGGAATTTCCGTACAAGGTCATTCCCCCTCCCCGGTTGCCCCGGTTGTTGAGAAAAGTATTGTCCCGGATCGCAATTTTCTCCGCGTTTGCATTGTTGATGACGATCAGGCCGCCGCCAAAAGCGCTGCCCATGCTGACCGAATTGTAGACATGGTCGTGCGAACCGTTTGCATTCCCGTTCCGGAAGGTGAAGCCATCCACTACCACGCTGTCCGCTTCGGCCTCCAGGCCTGCGATGACCATCACATGGTAGCTGTTATCGTCATTCGTACCCGGCTCCCCGATATTCCCGTCCAGGTAAACCGGGTGGAGCTGCCGGTTTCGGGGGCCTCCCCCGCCCGGGTACCCGCCCCATAGCTTTACACCGCCGCGCGCGATCACGAAAGCGCTGTCCCGGCGGGTACCGCTCTGCGTCCCGGTTGGGTAGTACGTGCCTGCCGCCACGTGAATGCTCCGGATCTCCGGCCGGCTGTTGGCCTGTTCCAGTGCCTCGGACAGCGTCGTAAAGGCGTCTTCCCAGCTGGTTCCGATATTGGAGCCGGTGGCTGCGGCATCCACATACAGCGCTTCTTCCGGGCCGTATCCCTGCACCCAGTTGGAAGTGCCGCCGCTGAGCGCGAAGTTGATCGCCAGGCCGTTGTTGTGGTTTGCCGTAGCGTCGGTCACTTCCGTCAGGCCGCTGTTGTCGCCTCCCGCATTGCCCTGGTTCAGCCTGTAGTACGCTGCCAGCCCGGGGGTTCCCGGGTCGACGGAGGTATGCATGGTCTCCTGTACCTGGCTTTGGGTACGCGCTACATTCCAGAGGCGAACTTCGTCCAGGGCGCCGTTAAAATACCGCGGCGAAGGCTCATAGTCCATTCCCAGCGTAAGCTTGTTATTGTTGGCCGCCACGCTGACCGCCGGCCCGCCGGCCAAAGCCACTTCGGCTCCGTTTATATATAATTTTCTGATGCCTGAGCTGTTGACCGCGGCAACATGCTGCCATTGGCCGGTTTGCAGCATCCCGGCAGCAGTCTGGAGACCGTCGAAATCGATTCCTGAATAAGGCGGCGTGCTGCCCAGCCTCAGCAGGTATCCGTTGGCCCCGTTGGTATGGTACTTGGACATGATCCCGCCGAGGAAGCTGAACCCGTCCGGCCTGATCCAGCATTCGAGGGTGTATGAGCCTGTCAGGTCGAGACTATTGTGGTCAGGGATCTCCACTTTGTCGTTGACTCCGTCAAAATGCAGCGCATTCACCTGGGCCGGCAGCTCCGCGTTTCCTGAAAGGAGCAACTCAAGCAGCAGGACAATCAAAATCCGGGCAAAAGAACAGCGCCGTCCTTGGGCAAAGGGAAACAATTTCATTTTTTTATTTCGGGTTTAGATTCTCGTGACGGCAGGCATTGACCGGGAGACCCTACCGGTATACGTTACACTGCCTGTACGGGAGCGGGGGCTATCGCGAAGAAAACCCCGGCAGAAACAGCAGCGCCCGGCCGTTGCCAAATTTGGGGCAGCAAGCCGCCTGATGACAAATTTTACCAGTGAAAAAAACGTGACAGCCGGCGTGACAAAAACGTGACGAGGCCAAATACGGCGCTATACGTCGGCCAGGAGCGTTTCCAGGCTGACCTCCTCTCCCAGTTTTCTCCTGATCCGGCTGCGGTGCTGACGGATCGTATCGGCACCCACCCCGAGTATACCGGCCATCTCACGCGTCGTGAGGTTAAGATGTGCCAGGGCCAGCACACGCGTTTCGGCGGGGGTAGCGGAGGGTATCTTCCTTTTCAAGCGCCGGAAAAAATCATGGTGGGCTTTCTCAAATAAACGCTGGAAGTTCACCCAGTCTTCCTCTGTAAGTATGGTGCTTTGCTGCAGCTCCTGCAGCAGCAGGTTCCGGTCTTCCGCCGACTGGTGACTTTGCAGCCTTTCAATCAGCTTGTTCTTCTCCGTGATGCTTTTCGCAAATTCGCGAAGCTCCCGGGCGGCAGCCTGCAGCTTCAGCTCGTCGGCCTGCCGTCGTTTTCGCTGCAGGTAATAAGCCACTGCTACCGCCAGGCAGACCCCGGCCAGCAGGATCACGAGCATGTTCCGCTCACTGGTCCTCTTTTGCTCGGCCAGCCGGTAGGCAGCCTGTTTCAGCTCCCCCTCCTGGCGGTTGATTTTCTGCTGCGCACGAAGCACTTTCAGGGCGCTGAACCGTTCATGATCATCCCGTATGGCCTGTACCGTCGAATCGAGATAGGCCCTGGTCAGCACGGCGTCCCCCCGGATGCTGTACCATTTACTGGCTACGGGAAACAAATCCATCAGACGCTCCTTCTGGCCCGACCGGGCAATGTCCGCCCGCGCACGGGAAATGTAGGCCCGCGATAGCGACATGTCCCCTCTTTCCAGCGCAATGTCGGCCAGCCGGATAAGCGCCCCGGCCGCCGGTCCGAAGTCATTGTCCTCCTCAGCGCCCAGGTAGTCGCTTTGCAGCAAAGGAAAGGCCTGGTCATATTGCTTACGAAGGTAGTGGCTCGTCCCGATGTTGCCATTGACGATCCGCTCCCACTGGGACCGGGACCCGGGAAAAGTGGACTGCAATACCGAGCGGAAGTAAAAATCCGCCTCATCCAGCCTGCCTTCCTTCTGGTAGCACAGGCCCAGGGTGTTCCTCGCCGAATTGATAAATTGCGTACTGAATGCCGTTTCGGGAAGCTTAATGACACGCTCCAGGTATCTACGGGCCTGTCCGTAATCCCGGAAGAAGTAGTAGGCCTCCCCGATTTTCAGCAGGTCCCGCGCCATATCCGGGTAGTCGTCCGGCGACAGGGCGCCCAGCTCCCGCTCGATGCGCAGGTACTGCTCGAAGGCCAGCTCGAAATTTTTCAGGTTGTGCCAGTAATATTCCGCCAGGATACGCAGGGCCCGTACCGTGATATGGCCGATTTTCTCTTCTCCCGATCGCCGGATCAGCTCCTGTAAGGCCCTCAGCACCTCTGCGGGCGCATGCAGCTTAAAAAAAGCGTCATGATAGGCCATAAACAGGTCCATTTCCAATTCCATTTCCCTGTCGCCCGCTTTTACCGCCAGGCGCCGGATCCCGTCCGCCTTCCGGGCTATTGCCGCCGAATCTTTCAACCCGACCAGCTGTCCGTAGAGGACATTGATTCCCTGCACCTTTTGCGGGTAAGGCATATTCAGCAGGCTGTCGTATTGCGGAAAGCCGGAACCGGGCCAAAACAGCGCCAGGAAGAGAAAGAGGGCCGAAGGTTTCAAGAGATATGCTGGCAAATACTATGGAACATGCGGAGGGCAGCCTCCCGGGTCCGGTATCACTTCCCGTTCAGACGACGAAAATGCGCCTTCTCACAAATATAATATATTTGGCAAAACAACCTGAACGGAGACATCCTTTGTCCCGGAAGCTTCCCCTCAGATTTAGCTATACATAGCTATTGCCGCCATTTACAAGGGTATTTTTGCACTGCCGGAAATCACCTTTGTCAAACCCCGCCCTCCGGAATCAGAAACATCTGCAGTATCGTCCGGTCACCGTATCATTCGTATCTCCGTTACACTGCTTTTATACCGGCCGCCAGAACTTCATTAGCTTTATGCAATCACTCTTCGCCGATTATTTTCTTTTATCATTTTATTCTCCTATTTTGGAGCCGGCATTTGCTACCCTCCGCAGCAGGTACCCAACGACCCTTTAGACTCTGATCTTGTGATGCTTTCACCATTCCCGGCAAAAAAACGCTGACCCTGTACGGTACTGCACCTGCCGCCCCGTTGATCAGGTTTCCGGGATGTGCATAAAAACCGGTCACCAGCAGCACGCGCGTTGTCTTATCCATTCATACGCCTGAAACCTTCAAGGCTGATTTCAGGCCTGCTTTGGATAGGGCTTGGATGAGCAAGTAGTCTACACCGAACAGACATTTCCTATTCCGGAAGGAAAAGTAGGATGGGAAAGTACATACGTACAACTAACGTGCAAATAAATACAAAAAGTAGGATAGGACACTCACACATGAATGCGTCAAGAAACATTAAGATCAACGGTAACGGAAACAAAAATGACTCATCAGGATGAGCTGGATAAATCAAATGCCAATGATTCCGGGAAGACCGCACCTAAACAACCTTCAGAATAAAATATTGATTTAGACATAGGCGCCGATACAGGGAACATCACTTAGATGCATACCCAAAGCAAATTGACAGTGACAGGGATTCCTCTGTATATATTCAGGATACACAGTCGGCAAAACGTCATTAAATTCTAAAAAGCAAAATTATTAAGTTATGCCTGACAACATTCCCGTTAAATGAGGGTGAAATAGATACCAAAAATGAAGGAGATTTACCAGGTAATATATGCTTCATAAACAGACCTGCTATTGAGTAATTAAACCAGGTAGTGCCAAATTAATTGAACAACATCATGTAGAATTATCAAGCCAGATATGGGATATACGACAGGCAGGATATCGCGTAAACACCGAGCCTCATGCTGCTCACAAACTTTATTAACAAATTGAAATTCTGCACACGGAAACCCGCCCGAATGCAAAGTCCGAAAATACTATGATTAAGCACGCTACAGCAGCTGATTCGACACGAGTATATTTTCCAAATCTTAATGGACTAAGATTTATTGCTGCATTCTTAGTTATTATTCACCACATTGAGCAAATCAAATCAATATCAAAAATAGACAACTATTGGCATACAGTTCCCTTTATCGGAATTATTGGTAAACTTGGTGTTGTCCTATTTTTTGTCCTGAGCGGCTTTCTAATTACCTATCTCCTTCTTACAGAAGAACAGTCGTTTAAAAAAATTAACGTTAGAAAATTCTATTTGCGAAGAATTTTTCGTATTTGGCCGCTCTATTTTTGTATCCTCCTTTTAGCCTTTTTAGTTC
>JBEBSO010000165.1:0-7493 GCA_040394275.1 Telluribacter sp. | reverse complement strand
TTGAAATGCCGGTAATAATCCGAAAGCGACTCCAGCACCGGAAGGGGCTTTTGGGTGGTAGCCGCATTATCAAAATAGACGAGCGGCTTCCCGTTTACCAGCTCTTCAAGAATAGGAAAATCCGAACGGATCTCCCCGATATCCGGCAGCACAGCCCTGGAAGCTATCTCACTATTCATATCAGTATAAGTCTCTGTCTAACATCACGAAATCACGGAGCCCAGCTTTTCGGCTATGAGGCCCTCCAGGTATTCACGGATGGGCTCAATGCGGATCTGGCTGACCACATCCTCGCAAAAAGCAAACATGAGCAGCCCCATCGCCTCGGCGCGCGGAATCCCCCGGGAGCGCATATAAAACAGCGCCTCTTCATCAAGCTGCCCCGTGGTGGTTCCGTGCGAACACTTCACGTCATCCGCGAAAATCTCCAGCTGCGGCTTCGTATTCATCCTGGCATCCGGAGAAAGCACGACGTTTTTGCACGACTGGTAAGCGTTGGTCTTCTGCGCATCCTGCCTCACAAAAACCTTCCCGTTAAAAACCCCTACGGATTTGTCCCTCAGCACCCCTTTATAAAGCTCGTTGCTTACCGAGTTCGGCTTCCGGTGGTCGGCCAGGGTATGGTTGTCGATATGCTGCCGGCCGTCCGGGCAATATACCCCGTACATATAGGCATCGCAATGTTCCCCGTCTATCTCGATATTCAGGTTATTGCGGATAAAGCCGCCGTTGATCGTAGCCGTCGCCGAATAAAAATGGCTGGCCTCCAGCATGCGTACCTGCGTCGTACCTATGTGGTAGGCCTGGTCGCTTTCATTCTGGACTTTGTAATATTCGACGTGGGCATTTTCGCCGACATGGATCTCGGTGACGATATTGGTGAAGGAGGCGGCCTCTCCTATGCTTCTGAACGCTTCTGCGATCTTCACCTGGGCATTTTTGCCCACTGCAATGACATTGCGGGGCTGCGCGCCGACCTCTCCTCCTCGTGCATCGGTAATGAAGCGCAGGATCACCGGCTTCTCCACCACCCGGCCGTCAGGCACGTGGATAAATACGCCGTGTTCGGCAAATGAAGTATTCAGGGCCGTAAAGGCTTCCTCCGCGTTTTTGGCAAGCTTGTTGAAATAAGCGCCGACCAGTTCCGGTTCCTGCTTCAATGCCTCGTCAAGGGTCCGGATGAACAGCTGATCGGAGGGGGACACGATAACCGACAGCGCGGCTTCGTACCGGCCGTTTACAAAATACAGAATATTGCCTTCCAGGTTCGGAATGGCCAGCGCTTCGATATCCGCAGGCGTCACCTGGTGAGGCGCGTTAAAATGATAAGGAACCGCAATGAGGTTGCGTACATTGCTGTACTTCCATTCCTCGTGCTTGGCTGTCGGGAATCCCAGACGGTCGAAATCCGCCAGGGCATTCTTCCGGTTGGCGAAAAAAGCGCTTCCCGCCGCACCGTTCAAAGCACGCTCCTGTCTGTCGAATTCCTCCAGCAGCACCCGTTTTAAATCTATGGTTTCGTTCATTTCTATTCGTTTATACCGCCTCCTCAACCTCTGCTTTGATCCAATCGTACCCCTTCCGCTCCAGCTCCTGGGCCAGCTCTTTCGGCCCGGACTTCACGATCCTTCCCTTGTAAAGCACATGCACAAAATCGGGTACGATATAATCCAGCAGCCGCTGGTAGTGCGTAACGACGATCGTCGCCCTTTCCGGAGACCTTAGCTTGTTGACCCCTTCGGACACTATACGAAGCGCATCTATGTCCAGGCCGGAGTCTGTTTCGTCCAGAATCGCCAGCTTCGGCTCCAGGACCGCCATCTGGAAGATCTCGTTGCGTTTTTTCTCTCCGCCCGAAAATCCCTCATTGAGCGCCCGTTTCAGCAGCGAATCATTTATGTTTACCAGCTTGGCCTTTTCTTTTACCAGTTTGAGGAACCTGGCCGCATCGAGCGGCTCCTCTCCCCTGTACTTCCGGATCTCGTTTACCGCCGTTTTCAGGAAATTGATGGTGGTCACGCCCGGGATCTCCACCGGGTACTGAAAAGCAAGAAAAATGCCTTCCGCCGCCCGCTCTTCAGGAGACATTTCCAAGAGATCCTTCCCGTCGTAATCGACGCCCCCCCCGGTCACGGCATATTCCTCCCTGCCGGCCAGAACCGACGCAAGCGTGCTCTTCCCTGAGCCGTTGGGCCCCATTATCGCATGAACTTCTCCAGGCTTTATTTCAAGATTAATTCCTCTCAATATCTCCTTATCCTCTATTGAGGCCTGTAAATCTTTAATTTTGAGCATAACAGTCTGTACAATGGCTTTAAAATATGTACAAAAGTAATAAGCTTTGTCTGCACTTACCACTTTTTATGGATTTATCCTATGTAAGGATAACCTTTATACGAGCCGGCTTGTTCCCGCCCTCCTGTTTTTTTACCTTGGCCGATTTCCTTACCTTGCAGGTATGCTGATTCATCAATAAACCTTCATTTCCAAACCACAAAATGTATGCCTTCCCTTAGCCACTCTGATCCCGGTATCAGCGTCACCGGCGAAACTGCCCCGCTTAAGCGCGTGCTTATCCACAGCCCCGACCGCGGGCTGGGCAAAGTCATCCCGTCAAAAGCACAGGACTGGCTGTTCGAGGACATTGTCCACCTGGACACGATGCGGCGCGGAGAATATGATTATTTTGTCCGCCTGCTCCTTTGGTTTCTGGATCCGGAAAAAATCGCCGGGCCGGGCGGCAGGCATGCGGCACATCCTTCCAGGTCATTCTTCAAACCGGGCACGCCCGGCTACTATCGCTCAGACCGGGTGATGGATTTCGAAACGCTCCTGAGCGATATCCTGCGCGACGAAACGGTAAGGCTCAAGATAACCGCCACCATCTGCGGTCTTGAGCAATGCGCCTACCACACCCAGGAGCAACTTCGTGCATACGATACCGACGAACTGGCCAGGATCTTTATTTCGGGGACATTGCCTGATACCCGGATGCTTTTTGCCCCCCTGCCCAACCTCATATTTACCCGCGACCTGGGCGTCGTGATCCATGACTACATCCTGCTCAACAAACCTGCGAAACGGGCCAGAACACGGGAATCTTTGCTGGCGCAGTATATTTTCTTTCACCATAATCTGTTCGCCGGGCACCGGGACCGCATCCTGGAGATCCCGGACAATCCCAATCATTTCCTCCTCCAGGATGAGGTGCGGGACAGCGAATTTACCCGGGCTACCCTGGAGGGAGGCGATGTCATGCTGGTTTCTCCGGGACATCTGCTGATCGGATGCAGCGAAAGAACCTCCCTGTACGGTGCGCGCCAGGCCATGAAGCTGCTGTTCGAGCGGGAGGTCGTTCAGAAGATAACCATACTGAAGATCCCTAAAAGAAGGGATTTCATGCACATAGATACTATTTTCACGCAGGTCCCACAACATGTATGGGTACTACTCAATCCCTTCGGCCGCCAGGGAGAAGAAGCCAGGAAAAAAGACCTGCTGCATTTTTTCAATGCTTCGCACCCGGAGGAGCACATGACCATCCTGCAATTTGAGAAGGACGCGAAGCACAAGCCGCTCCAGGTAGACAACCTGGAAGACCTGCTGGCCGACATCAGCCGGAATGAGCTGAAATCTTCCGGTCCTGTGAGGTTCATCTATTCCGGCGAAGGAGAGTTTCCATTCAGCGAGCGCGAACAATGGACGGACTCCTGCAACCTGCTTGCGCTCAGAGACGGCGTAGTGATCGGCTACGACCGCAACGACCGTACCCAGGAAGCCTTCCGCGCTGCCGGTTTTCAGACCGTCCATGTCAGGGACCTCCTCCGCAGGTTCGAAACCGGCGAGTCCGATCCCGGCCGGGTTACCCAAACCCTGGTTTTGCTTCCCTCTTCGGAGCTTTCCAGGGCAAGGGGAGGGCCTCACTGCATGAGCATGCCCCTCTGGCGGGAAGCCCCGTGACTTTCGTCGCCATTTTTGTAACTTTAACCTGTAGCCCGCCACGGCCTGAGGGCCAACCCGCCCGCCTTCCTGCTACGGAATACACCTGATCCCTAAATCAAAAAGCTGAGCTATGCGTACCATTCGTCCTTCCCTGCAGCAGCACCCCCAATCGACGCACCATATCCTGATGGTGCGGCCGGGGAGCTTCGCCTTCAACGACCAGACAGCCCCGAGCAACACCTTCCAGAGCGCCGGAACGGGCTCCGCCGCCGACATCCACCGACGGGCGCTTACCGAGTTTGACAACATGACGGAGATACTCCGGGCCGCGGGCGTGGATGTGCTCGTTTTTGAGGATACGCCTGATCCGCCCAAACCGGATGCGGTCTTCCCCAACAACTGGATTTCATTTCATCATGACGGGAAGGTGGTGCTTTACCCGATGATGGCCGAAAACCGGAGGGCGGAGCGGAGAAGGGACGTTATCGGGAAGCTGTCGGAATCGTTTCACGTAGAGGAAATTATCGACCTGTCGGCTTACGAAAAAGAGGGTAAATTTCTTGAGGGGACGGGAAGCATGGTGCTGGACAGGATGCAGCGCATCGCCTACGCCTGCCTGTCGCCCAGAACCCACCCGGAGGTCTTAAAGGTATTCGGGGATCGCCTCGGATATGAAATGGTCAGCTTCCGCGCAGCAGATTCCCGGGGGGTACCTCTCTACCACACCAACGTGGTGATGTGCATCGGTGACGGCTTCGCGGTGGTCTGTCTGGACGCCGTCGCTGATGCGGACGAGCGCCAGGAGCTGCGCCTCTCGCTGGAGAATACGGGAAAATATATAGTGGAAATATCCGCCGACCAGCTGAACAGCTTCGCCGGCAACATGCTCCTGGCCGAAAACCGGCAGGGGCAAAAACTACTGGTCATGTCCTCCGGGGCCTACGAATCGCTCAGCCTGTCTCAGAGGGATGCGCTCGATGATTTTGCCAGGCTGCTCCCGGTAGAGCTCGACACCATCGAGTCCAACGGCGGCGGATCGGCGCGCTGCATGATGGCCGAGATCCATTTACCGGGAAAATAAGGCTTATTCCGATCCCTCTGCCCGCCGCAGGGCCGCCAGGATCATATTCCGCCTGGCCAGTTCCTTTTTGCTGCTCCTGTACCAGAAAAAGGCGATGGCCGCTACAGCCAGGTACGGGATCACAAACAGGTAGACAATCCCCACATTGAGTCCTATTCCGACGTTATTGCGCCCGTTGCCCATGGTGCTCTCCACCGTCCCCCGGCACATGGCGCATTGCGCCCATGTATCGGCCGCTGACCAGGCCAGCATCCACAGGGCAACGGCCATTGTCCTGGTTAACTTTTTCATTGATAATACGGTTTGATCATTAAATAAACAACAACACCCGTTACGCTTACATACAGCCAGATCGGGTATGCCCACCTGACCACCCTCCGGTGCGCGCTGATCTGCCCGGTGTAGGCGAAATAAACGGCGCGCAGGACAAACCAGACCACTACTACGGACAGCACGATATGGGAAATCAGGAGAAAAAAATAAACGGTGCGGATCCCGCCCGTGCCCCCGAAGCTGGTCGACTCGTTGGACAAATGGTAGAGCACATAGCTGACCAGGAAAAGCGACCCCAGCGTGAACGCAGTGGTCATGACCTGCCGGTGCCTGCCGATGTTTCGCCGCCTGATGTAATACAATCCAAGGACAAGCAATACGGAGGTAAGGGAGTTGATGATCCCGTTTATATGGGGAAGCGCCTTGGTCCAGGTTCCCAGGTCTATTTTCTGACGTACCCCGAGCAGCACCGCTACCAGCAGCGGTACCACGACAGCTATCACATTGATCACCCGGTTGTACCCCGCGTTGTGCTCCGGCAGGACCCTGTTCATCGTTTTACTCATTTTGATAATTCTGTTGGATAATCCGTAGCTCGGCGGTCATTCTGTCTGCTTCCTCCTCTGTACCGAGATCGTAGTAACCGCGGATGTATCGTTTGTCGTCTACCAGAATCAACCTCTGATTAGCGAAAAAAGTTTTCTCCCGGCCCGGCTTTTCTCCCATTTTCAGAACTCCTTCAGCCGTGCGCCGCACGACAAGGCTGTCGCCGGTAAAAACGGTAAACGGCACCGGGAACTCCCTATGCTGCAGGCACGATATCACCGAATCTGCGGGACCGGCGGAAAGCACAGCCAGCTGCAGTTGGGGGAAATCGCCGCCATGCAGCGCCCAGTACCGCTGCAGGTAGTTCAGGGGCCTCACCAGGCTATCCGAACAGGCGTCCGAAGGCGCCACTACCAATGTAAACCGGTTTTCAAAAAAATCATCTCCGCCGGGCTTTCCGTCAGCCTCTCCCAGCCCGAAGCCGGCTACCCGGTAATAAACGGTATCCGCACCGTGCATGACCACCTGTCCTCCGGGTCCCGTTACCGGGTGAAAATACGGCAGATCGAAGTGATTCTCGCCGAAAATCCTCAGGAATAAAAACAAAGAAACCGGTACTACCAGCAAAAAAAGCAGCAGACCGGTTTTCAAAAACCTTTGCATCTATCTATTTGAAAATATGCAGATCGAGGTAAAGGAAGTTGCCCTCCATCATCAGGGCGCCCAGCAGCCACATGATCAGGACCGTCGGAATGACAATAGACCAGATCAGCGCCTTGACCTCGTGCCTGAGGTGCATAAACTCTCCCACGATATAAAAAGCTTTTACCAGGGTCATGATCACGAAAATCGTGATCCTCAATGTACCATGCTGCATGGTAAAGGCGATAAGGAACTCAAATGCCGTCAATACGGAAAGAATCCAGAAGGTCTTCCAAATAACCTTGCGGTGCGCAGCTCCGTTGTCTGCACTGTGCTCGTCGTGTCCTTGAACTTCGGCCATAATTCTGTATCTTTTTTATCTACGTCTTTAAAAACTAAACCAGGTCAAAGAAGGTAAATACGAATACCCAAACCAAATCCACGAAGTGCCAGTACAACCCTACTTTCTCCACCATCTCGTAGCTGCCCCTCCGGTCATAAAACCCGGTAGCCGTACGGAAGTAGATCAGTATGTTCAGGACCACGCCGCTGAGCACGTGGGTGCCGTGAAAGCCGGTGATGAAGAAAAACAGGCAGGCGAACGGAACCGGACCGTATTGATTCTCGTGGAGATTGGCCCCGAAAATCGTGCGTTCCGCCCATTTGCCGTCTACCAGCTCCCTGATCACGGTACCTGCGTCGGTCCCATGGATAACGTGCGCCCATTCCCAGGCCTGGCAGCTCAGGAAGGTAATACCCCCCAGGATGGTCCAAAGCATGTACTTCTCCACATTGGCCCTGTCCTTCCTGTGGCCGGCTTCAACCGCCAATACCATGGTCACGCTACTGAAAATGAGGATAAAGGTCATGATACCCACGAACACCAGCGGGGCGTACACGCCATGCAAAAACGGCACCGCAGCAAATACCTTCTCCGGCACAGGCCAGTATAAGTTCGAAAATACAAAATCCGAAACATGCCCGCTGTAAGCCGGATGACTGAAACGGA
>JBEBSO010000164.1:0-7495 GCA_040394275.1 Telluribacter sp. | reverse complement strand
ACGTGCTGCTTAAGGTCGATCAGACCGGAGGTACGTGGAGCAGCGCATCGGGTGTGGTCATCCAGGGGGGGCAGGCGTTTTTTGCTCCTGCCGCCGCCGGGAATTATACGGTTGTCCATACGAAGGGGGCAGGGAAGTGCTTTGTGGCCGATACCGTGCGGATTAAGGTGGAAGGCATCCAGGCCAGCGCAGTGAGCCAGACCATCTGCGAAGGAGTAACGGTACTTCCTCTCCAGGCGGCCCCGGGCGGCGGAAAATGGACCACTTCTGATTGCAGCAATTGCCTGAAAGGGGATACGCTGCTGGCGGATGGTCTGGCGGCCGGCCAGGTTCGGCTGTTCTACGAGGTTTCCAGCCCGGGCGGCTGTAAAGCAAGTGCTGCAGCTACGGTGACAATCGGGCGTCCCAAAGCGGATTTCTCTCTTGCCGATGGCTGCTCCGGGCAGGTATTTAAACCGGTAAATAATTCCCTGGGCGCCAATGCCTACAGCTGGGTGGTCAACAATGTGCCGGCTTCTTCCGAACCGAGCCCCCAGCTCGTCCTGAAGGCGGGACAAAACGAAGTTTTTCTCGTGGCACGGTCGGGAAGCTGTGCCGATACTTTGAAAAAGGCAGTAACGATCACCCCGCCTCCTTCGGCCGTGAGCTTTACACCAAGCCGGAAGGAGGGATGTTCGCCATTGAATATCACTTTTGCCGTAAATGGAAGCAGTGAGGCCGGCACCGACTATCAATGGACGTTTGGTGAAAGCGACAGCCCGTACGCAGGTTTTCAGCCTGCTGCAAAAATTTTTGAGAACCAGGGAAAAACGAACCAGGTTTTTAAGGTGACTGTTGAGGCACGCAATGCATGCGGAAGGCAGACGAGCGTACAGGAAATCACCGTAAAACCGAAGGTGAAGGCGGAAATTGGTGTCGATTCCACCCTGCTCCGGTGCACCCCGGCACAGCTTGTTTTCTCGAACCGTTCTGTAGGGCATAACAAGCCGGCGTCAAAATGGACTTTCGGGGATGGCGCCTCCAGGATTACCGGCAACGATACCGTTTCGCATCATTTTTCGGCCCGTGACAGCGCGAGAACCTACCTCGTGCGCCTGGAGGTGGAAGGGGAGTGCGGCCATGATAAGGATGACGTGGCCATACAGGTATATCCTACTACGGTCACCTCGCTTTTTACTATATCAAAGCCGGAAGTCTGTCCCGGGGAAACCGTACTTTTTTCAGACGCAACGGTACCGAAGCCCAATCGATGGGTCTGGAAGTTCGATGACGGCACCGTTTCGACACTGGCCAATCCTACGCACCGGTTTTCACAGCCCAACAGGGATTACAAGGTGACGCTGGTCGCCTATACGGCCTGCGGATATGATTCTGTCCAGCGGACGATACGTACCACTGAGGTTCCTGCAGGGGATTTTATTCTGGAGACGCCGGTAACCTGTGAGGGGCAGACCCTGAAACTCACCAATACATCAAGTCCGCTGCTCGATTTCTCGTGGGATTTCGGAGACGGCTCTCCGCCCGATTCGGTCAATTTTTCTCCTTCCTATACTTATGAAAGGCCCGGTGACCGGGTTGTCACGCTGTCGCTTTACCGGGACAGCAGGGAATGCAAGTCTGAAATCAGGAAACCAGTAAAGGTAAGCCCCGCCATTGTCGCCGATTTCGAGGCGGAAGGCGGGTCGCCGGTGTGTTCGCCGGGGCCTGTCAAACTGACCAACCTGTCAAAAAATGCCGACAGCTGGACCTGGCTTTTCAGCGACGGTCGAAGCTCAACGTCCGAAAACCCGTCCCTGCCTTTTCCCCGGGGACAATACAGCGTGAAGCTGATCGCCTCCTTCGGCGGGGTTTGCAAAGACTCGGTGGAAAGATTTGCCGCCATTACGGTGGACAGCTGCCGGTTTGACGCACCCCAGATGTTTAGCCCGAATGGCGATGGAATAGGGGACAGATATACTTTTTTTGGCAACGGCATCCGGAAAATCCACTGGATGAAAATCAGGGACCGGTGGGGGGAAGTCATATTTGAAATGCGGGATGTGCCCCCGGGAAGCCAGCATATCGGGGAATCCTGGGACGGGATGTTGAACGGGAAGCCTATGCCCGTGGGCATGTATGTTTACGAAGCGCAGGTGCTGTATGCGGATGATCGCCTGTCGGACCGACTGCGGGGGAATTTTTATCTGGTCAGGTGATGGGTATGAAAAAAGTTTTACGGCTGGTTTTCCTGATGTGGATGGTTGCGGGAAGGCTGCCGGGCCAGTCGCCCCAGTTTTCCCAGTTTTATGGAAATCCGATCTTTACAAACCCGGCGCTGGCGGGCGACACCGGGACCCCTCGTTTTATTGCCAATTATCGCAACCAGTGGGCCAGGCTCGGAGAGCCTTTTCAAACCACAGCCTTTTCGTTTGACACCTATGCGGAAGATGCGGGCGTCGGTCTCGGGTTCCAGGCAATGCACGACCAGCAGAGCTCGGTGCTGAAAAGTACCGGTCTTTCCGGCCAGGTTTCCAAAATGGCGTACCTGGACGGCCAGAAGGAGGTACGCTTAATCGGCGGTCTCCAGACCGCCTGGACGAGTTACCGGTGGAATGGGGACAATCTGACCTCTGTCGCGGATTTTCTGGGAATCCAGGACCCGCTTTCCGTCGCACAGGCTTCCTACAATCGTTTTACATTTTCTTCAGGAGCGCTCCTGGAGTTTGTACCCAGGTACGAATACGATGTTTCCTACTGGCTGGGCGGGGCCTGGCACAACATAGGGGTTACCCGCAACGACTGGATGGGTCACCAGCGTTTCAATGCGCAGATCGGGGCGAAGATTCCCTTTGATATGCCCCTGTTTTTCGGGAATAGCCTGGGCAGTGATCTGAACCGGGAAACGGCGCTGAGCACGGCCCTGCAATTCAGGAGCCAGGGAGCGAGCCGCCAGGTAGACGCAGGCTTCAATGTGATCTGTTCCCCGCTGTTGCTTGGCGTCTGGTACCGGGGCCTGGCCATGGGGCGCATGCGGCGGGATGCCCTTATCGGGACAGCGGGCCTGGCCTATGGTAACTGGTTGTTTCAGGCCAGCTATGACATGACGGTGTCCTCCCTGGGCCCAGATACCGGGGCGTTCGAAATATCGGTATGGTATGGCCTGGATTATCTGTTCCAGTTCTCCGGAAAGGCAGCCCAGAGCCGTCGTTCGCGGAAATGTATGAGGTTCTGAAAAAGCGCGTTGTGCTGCTCCGTAACGGGTGCTTTCCGGGAGGAAGTGTGATGCTGTCCGGTGGGGTTCCGTTTATTTACAGCTTCGATTCGGGGGATAAGCATCCGTAAACACGAAAACCGTTTCTTTAGAAAATAAATCAATGTACGCCTAGTTTATAAAATAAATCACAAATAACTCGGGTGGTATTTGTTTAGAAAATAAAGTGTTTGTTATTTCGCTCAAACGAAGTATTTATCTTTTGACGGTGAAGCAAATCAGATCTGTTGCAGCAGCGCTTTTCGCTGCCCTTTTCAGCCTGGCTACGGTAAGGCCATCAGAACAGCCGGCCTTCCGGGCTGTAGGTCAGTCGGGGAAATCCATTGTTGCCCGGGCGCCGGACATGTCCCGCTCGGACAGTCTCGCCGCAAAGCCCGACTCCAGCCGTTTTACTTATTCTACGCTTGTGTCGGGTTTGGATGAGCCGATGGAAATGGCCATTCTCCCTAACTATGACCTGGTGATAGCCGAGAGGAAAGGAGGCGTCCGGTATTTCAACAGCCAGACCAAAGAGCTGAAGACCATTGCCCATTTCAATGTGTTCAGTGGTATTGAAGACGGTCTGCTGGGGGTGACGATCGACCCGGATTTTAAGAACAACAACTGGATTTATTTTTATTATGCCGTGGCCGGAGACAGGTCGGTCAGCCACCTGGCCCGCTTCGAGCTGAAGGGAGAGGAGCTGGTTCAGTCGTCGAAGAAAGTGCTGCTGGAAATCCCGACACAACGGATCTATTGCTGTCATTCGGCAGGGTACCTCACTTTCGGGGCGGATGGCTTGCTGTACCTTTCTACGGGTGACAATACGAATGCGGAAGAGATCGAAGGCCACAACCCGACAGATGAGCGTCCTGGCCGGGAACTTTCTGACGATCAGGCTTCTACGGCCAATTCGATGGATTACCGGGGGAAAATCCTCCGGATAAAGCCCGAACCCGACGGGACGTACAGCATCCCGGACGGCAATCTTTTTCCCAAAGACGGATCCAGGGGGAAGCCTGAAATCTACGTAATGGGTGTCCGCAACCCGTTCCGGATCTCGGTCGATCCGAAAACCGGCTTCCTGTACTGGGGTGATGTGGGACCGGACACGAAAGTGCCGGCGGAAGAAGGGACGCTCAGCTACGATGAGATCAACCAGGCGCGGGGACCGGGTTTTTTCGGCTATCCCTATTTCCTGGGCGCAAACGAAGCCTTTCCTAAGTATGATTTTGCGACAAAGGAGGAGGGCCCGGCACAGGATCCGCTCCGGCCGGTCAATAATTCGCCCCACAACACAGGCATCAAAGCGCTGCCCCCGGCCCAGCCGGCGTTTATCTGGTATGGAAAGGGCCCGTCCAAAAGATGGCCCGAAGTAGGGAAGGGAGGTGCAAGCGCTATGGCCGGCCCTGTCTATTACAGTGACCTGTATCCGGGTGCGTCCTACAAGCTTCCGGAGTATTACGACGGCAAGCTGTTTATTTTTGAATGGATCCGTAAATGGATCATGGCCGTCACGATGGACAAAGACGGCAACTACGTCAGCATGGAGCCTTTCCTGCCTCAGCTTCGGGTGGTTGCCCCCATAGATATGCAGATGGCACCCGACGGGGCGATTTACCTGCTGGCATACGGCACAAACTGGTTTGCCCGCAATACGGATTCGGGCATCATCAGGGTAGAGTATACAGAAGGAAACCGGAACCCGGTGGCAGCCATCAAGGCCGGCAGGATATATGGCGCAGCGCCTCTCACGGTCGATTTTGACGGAAGCGGGTCCAGGGACCACGACCCGGGCGACCGCCTGGCCTATGAATGGAAGATCGGGGCCGGGAAGGCAAAGGGAGCACGGGTCAGGCATACTTTTACCAGGCCCGGGGTGTACAATGTCTCGCTTACCGTGTCGGATCAGAACGGGGGAAAGGGAACGGCGACGACCCAGGTAAAGGTAGGGAATACCCCCCCGGAGGTGGTCATCCAGACCCGCTCGAACCGCAGCTTTTACTGGGACGGCGGTGTCCTCGATTATCATGTGCGGATAAAAGATGCCGAGGATAAGGAAATCAACGCGAAGTCCGGCCGGGTAAGCTTCGATTACCTGCCTTTCGGGAAAGACCTGGCCAGCGTCCTTTCATCGGGATCGAAAGACAATCTCCGGTTCGCACCGGCGGAGAAGCTGTATTCCTCGCTGGATTGCAAGGCGTGCCATACCATGGATACCAAATCGATCGGCCCGTCATTAAAAGACATTGCCGTACGGTACAAAGGAAAGGAGGGAATGGCCGAAAAGCTGGCTGGCAAGATCATCAACGGGGGAAGCGGAAGCTGGGGGAGCTATCCCATGCCGCCCCATGCCGCCCTGCCGGAGAAAGATGCCGGAGAGATCGCCCGTTATATCCTTTCTCTCGGTGAGCACCGGGAAAATATCCCGATGAAAGGCAGCCTGGCGCTGACAGAGCACAAAGGGAAAGGGAAAGAAGGCGCCTATGTGCTGCAGGCAGCGTATACGGACAAAGGAGCAAACGGCATCGAGCCGCTGAAGTCGAGCGCCAGGATTGTGCTCAGAGATCCCCTGATCCAGGCGGAGGACTACGACGAAGGGAATGTAGGCGTAGTGATCGCCACCCTGAATACGGGCTACGTATCCTATATCACCAACATCACGGACGGAAAATATACCCGCTTTAACCAGATCGACCTGACACAGATCCGGAAAATAAAGCTGAGGGTCCAGGAGCAGGGGGCAGGCGGAACCATAGAGCTCCGGACCGGCGGAAAGGACGGGCCTCTTGTCGGCACGCTCCGGGTTCCTTCCGGGAAGGTGACGGACCCGAAAACCGAATGGAAAGAGAAAGAAATGCCGGTCACAAAGACAGACGGGTTGCACGACCTGTATTTTATTTACAAAAATACAACATCAAAAGGAGCATTATTCCGCATAGATTGGATATATTTCGAAAGGTAAGACATCCCTTTTTATCGGGCGGGCGGTTGCCGGCAAGAAGTATATTGGTTTCAGGTTTTTGTTAATTAATAATTAAAAATGACTGCCGTTTCAATTCATTTCCGGGTAATGCTCCGGGTCGCCCTGATCGCCGGGGTGATCAGCTTTATCACTTCAGCAGCAATGGCGCAGAAAGGCTTAAAATACAACAGGGTAATCGCCCATCGCGGTGCATGGAAAAACACCGGCACGCCGCAAAACTCCATCGCTTCACTCCGGGAGGCCATCAGGCTGGGGTGTTACGGAAGCGAGTTTGACGTGCACATGTCGGCAGATTCCGTCATATACCTGAGCCACGACCACACGATCCAGGGAGTGGCCATCGAGAGGGCGACTGCTGCGGAGATCGCCAAAGTCAGGCTGAGCAACGGTGAGCCGCTGCCCACGCTGGAAGCATTTCTCAGGGCAGGAGCAGGGCAGAAGAAAACCCGGCTGGTACTGGAGATCAAGGCCTCGCAAATCAGCAAAGAGCGGACGCTGGAGCTTACCAGGCGGAGCTTGCAGCTGGTAGAGCAGCTGAAGCTGAAAAAAATGGTAGACTACATCAGTTTTGACTATGATGCCTGCAAGCTGGTGAAACAGCTGGATCCCAGGGCGAATATCGCGTACCTTACCGGTGACAAGGCGCCGGCAGCGGTAGCAGCAGACGGGATCAACGGGCTGGATTACAACCAGGGCATCTACAAACGGAATGAAGGCTGGATCCGGGAAGCCAGGGACCTGGGGCTGAGCCTCAATGTATGGACGGTCAACAACCGCGACATGCTGGCCTGGTATATGGAACAAAAGATGGATTTTATCACGACGGACGAGCCGGAGCTGCTGCTGGAGCTGCTTAAAAAGAAATAGCGGCCGGGGGCCGTCAGTTTATTTCGGCTTCGAACAAGCAATCCGATCCCTGCCGGGGCGGCAATTGGGTCATTGTCGCAGCAGCGGGCTGCCCTGTACCCATATCCGGCCGGAGCCAAACTCATTCTCCTCTCCTTTGAATCAAGGCGGCTTTGTGAAAAACGCTCCGGACCCGGAGCGGGCCCGCTTATAATATTTTCCCTGATTATTTGCATACTTAATAATCGACAGGTATTTTTACGCCCATTATAAATAAATTATAATATAAAGTTGGGCTTACTTTTTACTACCTGGTTATAATTTTTTAGTATGCAATTTGATACCTATGCAGGATTGTATCGTGATGCGCTCCTGAACGACATCATACCTTTTTGGCTGAAAAATTCCGGTGATCAAACGTATGGAGGGTATTT
>JBEBSO010000163.1:0-7504 GCA_040394275.1 Telluribacter sp. | reverse complement strand
CGGTGCCGGCTTCAACCGCCTCGGGGCGCTCGGTCACGTCGCGCATGACCAGAACCGGCTTGCCCAGGTAGGGCGCCTCTTCCTGCACGCCGCCCGAATCAGTAAGGATGAGGTGCGCGCGTTGCATGAACCAGACGAAATCCAGGTAATCCAGGGGATCAATCAGGTGCACATGCGACAGTCCGGCCAGGTCCGGAAAGAGTGCAAAAAAGCCGAAGACCAGCGAGAACGCGGGACTGTATTTGTACAGGTCGTGCTGCTCCTCCGGGTAAAGTGTATAGAGATCCTGATGATGGACCAGGTGCAGGTAGGACTGTTTGAAAATGACGTAGTTGTTGTAATAGGTATAGGATTTCCCGCCGGGCTCAAAGGTGTGCGCTCCCAGCGAGTACTGCTGAACTGCTGCAAGCACCGCCAGCAGCACATACACGCCGGCTACAACACCCGGCCGGGAGATCGTTGCAATGGCCTTATTCATCAGAAAAGATCGTCCACGTCATCCTCTTCGTCCTGACCTTCGTCCGGGCCGGAAAACATACTGCTCACCAGGTCTTTAAAATGCAGCCTGCCGTCCAGGGATTGCTTCCCGATCAGGGAAAACTCCGCCATACCATGCAGGGCAAACTCCATCAGGAACAATTTCTCTTCGCGGCTTTCATACTGCGCAAACTCGTCCACCAGGTCATCCAATCCCTCGATCGTCAACAGCCTAGCTTCGTATTCCCGGTTGGCAAGGTTGGCAACAAAATCCATCTCGTTACCCGCCCCAAACCATTCCACGATCCTGGCAAACGGGTTCCGCTTTCCTTTTTTTGATTTTTCCGGGTCAGGAAAATAGTTTGAAAACTGGGTCCGTATCGCCTTTCCTATCAGATTCTGGGCGACGATAACCGGCCCTTCCACCTCCCCTTCGTACACCAGCTCAACCTTGCCGCAGATGGCCGGCACCACTCCGTACAGATCCGAAATCCGCGCATAGGTATGCGCTTCCCCGTTGAGCAGCGCGCGGCGTTCCGCCGCGCTCATAAGCATTTCCAGCGCGGAAATGGTCATACGCGCAGATACGCCGCTCTTGCTGTCCACATACTCGCTCTCCCTCGCCTCCATCGCCACCTGCTCGATCAGGTCCCTGATCAGCTCACCTGTCCCGATGGCACTTTGCTGATCGGGCTTTACCACCGCCTCCTGGCGTGTAATTTCCTTTCCTGTGCGGATGTCCCTGGGGTAATGCGTTACAATCTGGCTGTCGATCCGGTCTTTCAGCGGCGTCACAATGCTGCCGCGGTTGGTATAATCCTCGGGATTGGCTGTAAACACAAACTGGATATCGAGCGGCAGCCTCAGCTTGAACCCCCGGATCTGGAGGTCGCCCTCCTGGAGAATATTAAACAGGGCTACCTGGATACGGGCCTGGAGATCCGGCAGCTCGTTGATCACAAATATACCCCGGTGGGAACGGGGTATGAGCCCGAAATGAATGACCCGCTCGTCCGCATAGGAAAGCTTCAGCGCAGCAGCTTTGATGGGATCTACATCTCCGACCAGGTCCGCCACCGACACATCGGGCGTGGCCAGCTTTTCGGTATAACGTTCCTCCCGGCGGAGCCAGCTGACGGGTGTGCGGTCCCCCGATTCGGCCAGTATGTCCTTTCCTCTCCTCGATACCGGCTCCAGGGGATCATCGTTCAGCTCGGTGTCCGCGATGACCGGCACCACTTCGTCCAGGAGGTTGACCATCATCCGGGCCAGGCGCGTCTTGGCCTGCCCGCGCAATCCCAGGAGATTGATGTTGTGCATGGAAAGAATGGCTCTTTCGAGATCCGGGATCACCGTTTCCTCGTACCCCCAGATCCCCCGGAAAGCCGGTTCGCCGGCTTTGATCTTCCGGACCAGGTTCTGGCGAAGCTCCTGTTTGACGGACCTGGGATGGTACCCTGCCTGCTTCAACTCCGCCAGGGTACGGATGGATAATCTTTCGTTCGTGGGGAGTTGTGCAAAGTCCATGGGCAGCCAGTTATAATCCGTAAAATTTCAATATGATGCGCTCATACAAGCGCTGCGGCAATATTTTCTTCAAAGTAATGGAAAATTTCTGCAAAAAAGGCCCCACGGCGTAATGAAGCTTCGGGTGCGGCGAGCAGATGATCTGCCCCAGCACCCTGGCGATTGTCAAAGGATCCTGTGCTCCGCTCACCTCGCGGTTGACCTGCGCATGGATACGGTCAAAGTCGTTCTTATACGGCAGCCCGGAAGAAGCGGCGGCCACGAGCCTGTTTTGGTTGATCGAGGAAGCCACATCCCCCGGGAGCACGCTGCATACCCGGATATGAAAAGGCTTCACCTCCATGCTCAGCGTTTCGGTGATACGCTCCACCGCCGCCTTGGTGGCGCTGTATATCCCCCGGAAAGGCAAACCGGTCTCCGCCGCGATAGAGCTGATGTTGATAATGGTGCCGCTGCCCTGCGCGCGCATGACGGGCAGCACTTCGCCGGTCACCCGAAGCAACCCGAACACGTTGGTCCCGAAGGCCTGCCGGGTGAGGTCCATGGACGTCTCCTCCAGCGGACCGATGATCCCCAGGCCCGCGTTGTTGATCAATACATCGATCCGGCCCGCCTGGCTGAGGATTTCCCCGATGGCTGCCTTTACGGATTCGTCGCTGGTCACATCCAGCTGAACCCACCTGAACGGGCAGGCTTCCGGCCGGCTCCTGCTTCCGCCGAATACGAGGTATCCCCTTTCCCGGAGATAGGTCGCGACACTCCGGCCTATCCCGGAGGAAGCCCCGGTGACCAATACTACCTTAGCAGTCGTCATATGAGTATACCTTCAACATAAATGGCTCGTTTAAAGCGAGCCATTTCTACCGGTTTTTACAGAATCCCGGTCTTTTATGATCTGAAATATTTTACCTGGCATAGGCTACAGACCGCATTTCCCGTATGACGGTAATCTTGATCTGCCCGGGGTACTGCATTTCCTTCTCGATCTTCTGGGAGATATCGAAGGAAAGCATGCCGGCACGCTCATCCGTTACATTTTCCGCATTTACGATCACCCTCAGCTCACGGCCGGCCTGGATGGCATAGCATTTCTCCACGCCGTTAAAGGACAGGGCAAGATTTTCCAGGTCCCGCAGGCGCTGGATGTAGGATTCCATCATCTCGCGGCGCGCCCCGGGGCGGGACCCCGATATGGCGTCACATACCTGGATAATCGGCGAAATCATGCTGGTCATCTCGATTTCGTCGTGGTGCGCGCCAATGGCGTTGCATACCTCCGGGTTTTCCTTGTATTTTTTGGCCAGCTCCATACCCAGTATGGCGTGCGGCATTTCCGATTCCTCATGCCATACCTTGCCTATATCGTGCAGCAGCCCGGCGCGTTTCGCAATCTTGACGTTCAAACCCAGCTCGGCTGCCATCGTGGCACAGAGCTTGGCTACCTCGCGGGAGTGCTGAAGCAGGTTCTGACCGTATGAAGAACGGAAGCGCATGCGCCCTACCATTTTCACCAGCTCGGGATGAAGACCGTGCACGCCGAGGTCGATCACCGTCCTTTCGCCGATCTCCACGATCTCGTCCTCTATGTTCTTGCGGGTCTTGGCTACCACCTCCTCGATCCGGGCCGGGTGGATCCGGCCGTCCTGCACCAGCCGGTGCATGGAAAGGCGCGCGATTTCTCTCCTCACCGGGTCAAATCCTGAAATCACGATGGCTTCAGGGGTATCGTCCACGATGATTTCCACTCCCGTGGCGGCTTCCAGGGCGCGGATGTTCCGGCCTTCCCGGCCGATGATCTTGCCCTTCACGTCGTCATTTTCAATATTGAAGACAGATACGCAGTTCTCGATGGCATGCTCCGCCGCCGTCCTCTGGATGGTCTCGATCACGATTTTCTTGGCTTCTTTGGTAGCCGTAAGCCTGGACTCCTCCATGATCGTCTTTACATACGATGCCGCCTTGGAATCGGCCTCCGCCTTCAGGGCGTCGACCAGCTGCTCCCTCGCCTGCTCAGCGGTCAGGTTGGCAATCTTCTCCAGCTGCGACACCTGCTGCTGCAGCAGCTTTTCTGCTTCTTCCCGGCGCTTGGTGGCCGCCTCGAGCTGCACGCTCAGGTTGCCCTTCAGCGCTTCGATTTCGTTTTCCTTGCGCTTGTTCTGCTCCATCGCCTGGGACAGCTGCTGCTCCTTCTGGCGGAGCTTGGCTTCGTTGGACTGGAGGATACCGCGCTTGTTGTTCGTTTCCTCCTCAAATTCAGACTTCAGCTTCAGGAATTTCTCCTTGGCTTCCAGAATACGGTCCTTCTTGATGTTTTCGGCGGTAATCTCTGCGTTGCGAATAATATCTTTCGCTTTCTGTGAGGCTTCGTGCTCCTTCTTTTGAAAGGATTTGCGGAAAATCAGCTTTCCTGCAAAAATACCGACCCCCAAGGCCAGAAGATCGGTCAATAATAGTGTTATAAAATCCATTTGCATCCTGTGAATTAGAAATAGGGGTTAAAACCGCCTTATTCCTTCAGGTGCGTATCCGAAAAGAAATTATTTGGAAGAAATTTTTGCGGCCGAATCGATGATCTTGTCAAAATCCATTACCCTGTGCTCCAGCCTGTCTATCAGCTCTTTCATTTGATGCTCGTTGCGCTGGAGCAACACCATACTTTCTATGGCCGCCAGCGCTATGGCCTCAAAATCATCATATTTCGTTTCTCCCGATCTGTGCATTTCAAACCGCTTCATAAACGCTTGGTAACCGTTTATATACAGCTCCTCCTGGTCAGCCGGCACGCTCAGATTAAATCCCCTGTCAAGCAGGCGAATGAAAACCGATACCTCCTTATTCGCTTTTTTACTTCCACTCATAAGGTGCCGCGAAGGATTTCAATGCATTTATCAATTTCCTTTATATATTCTTCAACCGACGCTCTAATTTCGGATATGCCACCTGACGGTGTCAGCTTATTGGCAACAATCTTAGCGATTTTTTTCGACTTGTTAAAATCCTTTTGTAATTGGTTGTACTTTTTTCTTAAATCTTTATTCTCACCCGTTAGTTTTAAATTTATTTCTTTAAGCGACTGATTCTCACTTTTTAACCCGGACATCTCCCGGGCGGCCTGCCGCTGCGCAGCCGCCACGATCTTCAGCTTTTCTTCGAAATCGTAAAGGCTCTTTTCTAACCTGCGAGTGGGAAGCGCCGCCATTTATACTGCTAAAGCTTAACTATAAGTCCGGATTTCCGATTTCTACTATTCTCTTTCGAATTTTTGACTGCCGTCGCCGGTCAGTTGCGGATCAGCGCCCCGAATTCCCGTTCGAAGGCTTCCATCAGGCGCTTCATCGTTTTGTCGATCACCTTGTCGGTCAGCGTCTGCTGCTCGTCCTTCAGGATAAACGACAACGCATATGCTTTTTTGCCCCTGATGTTTTCCCCTTCGTAAACATCAAAGACATTCAGCCGCTTCAGAAGCTGCTTTTCCGTACGGAAGGCGAGATGCCGAAGCTGATCGAAGGAAACGGCTTTCTCCAGTACCAGGGAAAGATCCCGCCGCACCTCCGGGAATTTCGGTACTTCCCGGTAGTCTACCACACCGTTGTAGCGCCGGAGAAGGTAATCCCAGTCAAAATCCGCGTAGAAAACCGGCAGCTTCACATCAGTTTTCCTGGCTATTTCGACATCCACCTTACCCAGCGTCACCAGGCTCCTGCCGTTCAGCCGGTAGGACACCCCGTAAGCAAACGCCGGGTCCTGTACCTCCGCGATCTCCGGCCGGGTAACCCGGAGGGCGGACAACACGTCCCTGACGATATTGGCCAGATCGTGAAACTGAACTTCCCTGCCCTTTTGCTGCCAGCTTTCCGCAAACAGGTGGCCTGTCAGAAAAACAGCCAGCCTGTTTTGTTCGGCATATTCCTGCCCGGACTTGTAATAGCTTTTTCCGAACTCGAAAATCTTCAGGTCCTTCTGGCGCCGGTTAATGTTGTAGGCCAGCGTTTCAAGGCCGGAAAACAGCAGGGTCCGCCGCATTACGGACAAATCCTCGCTCAGGTAATTTAATATACGGACATCTTCCCCCGGAAGGCTATTTCCCAGCAGCGCCTGCAGGTCCGGGCGGGTGAGCGAATTGTTGATTACTTCGTTAAAGCCGCGGGCGGCCAGCAGCTCCGAAATCCGCAGCCTGAGCTTATCCGGGTCGTTGACCGGGAAATCCGAGATGAAGGAAGAGCTCAGCGCCTCCGACTGCCCGATGTTGTCAAACCCGTAAATCCGCAGGATCTCTTCCACGATATCAGCCCCCCTGCTTACGTCCACGCGATAAGGCGGCACCACCGCGACAAAGCTTTCCTCCGTCCGGTCCACGGTCGCAATATCCAGCCCGGCCAGTATGTCATGTATCCGTTCTTTCTCCAGCTGCTTGCCGATAAGCCGGTCGATGTACCGGTAGCTGACCGGTACGCGGGCGGGCTCCGCCGGCACCGGACAGATATCCGACACCCCGGAGGAAATGCTTCCCCCTGCCACCTGTTTGATCAGCAATGCGGCTCTTTTGAGCGCATACTCCGTAATAAGGGGATCCGTCCCCCTTTCGAAGCGGAAGGAAGCATCGGTTTTCAGACCGTGCAGCTGGGCGGTTTTCCGGACATACGCCGGTGAAAAACAGGCCGATTCCAGGAAGATACTGGTGGTCTCCTCCGACACGCCTGAATGCAGCCCGCCGAAAACGCCGGCCATGCACATCGGTGCTTCCGCATCACAGATCATCAGGTCCGACGCGGACAGCTTTCTTTCTACGCCGTCCAGGGTCACAAAGGCAGTTCCCTGCGGCAGTGTCCGGACGACTACTTTGCCCCCGGCGATACGCGACGCATCAAAGGCGTGCAGCGGCTGGCCGAGCTCATGACAAACATAATTGGTCACATCCACTACGTTGTTGACAGGCCGTACGCCAATGGTCCGGAGGCGACGCTTCAGCCATTCGGGCGACTCACCTACCCGGAGCCCCGTCATGGTGAGCCCCGTATACCGCGGAGCAGCTTCGGTATTTTCTACTACGATTTCTATGGAGAGGCCCTCTTCATCCCGGCCAAAGTCCGCTACCGACGGCAGGGCAATTTCTCTTTTCAATACAGCTTTCAGATCCCGGGCCACCCCGTAATGCGATGCGGCGTCGGCACGGTTGGGCGTAAGGCCGATTTCGATCAGGTAATCGGAAGTCAGCCCGAGGTACGCCGCCGCAGGGGTGCCATTGGGCAGATCCGTGTCCAGCACCACGATCCCGTTGTGAGCGATTCCCAGTCCCAGTTCGTCTTCCGCACATATCATGCCTTCCGATACCGCTCCCCGGATCCTGGCCTTTTTCATCACCAGCGGCTCATCACCGCCGCCCGGGTACAGCGTCGTCCCCAGCGTGGCCACAAAAACCTTCTGCCCGGCGGCTACGTTGGGCGCTCCGCAGACGATATGCAGCGGCGCCGCGTCCGCCAGCGCCCGCGCGAGCGCGGCG
>JBEBSO010000162.1:0-7551 GCA_040394275.1 Telluribacter sp. | reverse complement strand
AAGCCAACCGGGGGCTGCTCAGCCGGTCGGCGATCGAGGCGATATTTCTCGAAATATTTGCGGTGTCGCGGAACCTGGAGCTGCCGGAACGGGTCGCCTACCTGGGTCCTGAAGGAAGCTTCACGCACCAGGCGGCGGAAAGCAGGTTCGGGGGCGTAGGCGAATACCTGATGCTTCCGACGATCCGTTCGGTGTTCGACAGCGTGGAAACGGGCCGGGCCAGGTTTGGCGTGGTGCCTATAGAGAACAACCAGGAGGGGGTGGTGCCCGAGACGATAGACCTGCTGCGCGAAAAGGAGCTGTACATTGTCGCCGAAATGTTTCTGCCCATCCATTTCACCCTGGCGTCGCAGTCGGATTCGCTGCAGCATATCCGGCGGATATATTCAAAGGACATCGCGTTTCGTCAGTGCAGCAAATTTATCAGGGAGTATTTCGACAGTCTGAATGCGGAGCTTATCCCGGTGGAATCGACCTCCAAGGCCAGCCGGATGGCCTCCGAGGAGCCCGATGCCGCGGCGATCTGCTCGCAGATTTCGGCCAAAATCTACAAGGTCCCGGTGCTTTTTGAAAATATCGAAGACAGCGACCAGAACAGGACGAGGTTTATCATCCTGTCGAAGGATTTCATCAACCAGAACAGCGGACCGGCCAAGACAACGATCATCGCCAACCTGCCGAATACAGACCGGCCGGGCGTGCTTTTCGAATTCCTCAAGGAGTTCAACGACCGCAGCATCAATCTTACCAAGATCGAGAGCCGGCCGGCCAAGATCGGTTCTGATTTTGGTTTCTGGTTCCTGGTAGAGTTTGAAGGACACCGGCACCAGCCCGAAGTCCGGCAGATATTTGAGAAGTACAACCCGTTCCTGAAGTGGCTCGGAAGCTATATTAAAGGAAGTTAAAGGTAAAAAACAACCCTATGAGCTCGGTAAACGAAACGTTTAAAAAAATAACCACCTTCATTTTTGACGTGGACGGCGTCATGACCGGCGGAGAGGTGCTTGCCCTGGAAAGCGGGGAGCAGGCCAGGTCTTTCAATGTCAGGGACGGGTATGGATTGAACCGGGCCCTGAAGCTCGGTTACCGGGTTGCGGTCATATCGGCGCAAAACCAGGTCGGGGTCCGTAAGCGCCTGGAATACCTCGGCGTGAGGGACCTGTTTCTCGGGGCTTCTCCGGACGGGAAGCTCCCGATATTTGACAAATACCTGGCCGATCACGGGCTGAGCAGGGACGAGGTGATATACATGGGTGACGATCTTCCCGACTACGACGTCATGTGCGAAGAGGGAGTCATCGGTACCTGCCCAGCCGATGCAGCAGAGGAGGTCGTAGCGGTTTCGAAGTATATCTCACCGAGAAAAGGCGGGGAAGGCGCCGTACGGGATGTGATCGAGCAGGTGTTGAAAGCCCAGGGCAAATGGATGTCATGGGTCGGTAAGTAAGTGCGGCCCTTGTCAGGCTGCTGACCGGGGCATTTTATCCTCGCGGGAATGGCAACAGTTAAAATCATTCATACGGCCGACTGGCACATCGGGAAGCTGCTTCACAAATACAGCCTGGAGGAAGACCTCACTTTGTTCCTGGACTGGCTTCACCGGGTCATTACGGAACGGGAAACCGACCTCCTTCTTGTTGCGGGGGACATATTCGATACCCCCTATCCCTCCAGCTCGTCGCTGGCCCTGTACTATCGTTTTCTTACCCGGCTTATCGGATCGAAATGCCGTGTGGTGATTACCGGCGGAAACCACGATTCGCCGGGGGTGCTCGACGCGCCCAGGGAAATTTTACAGTTCCTGGACATCCGTGTGGTGGGCGGCGCACCGGAGCAGGAAGGCGAAAATCTCCTGTTTTTCGGGGAGCTGGACCTGGCGGTTGCGGCGGTCCCGTTTCTCCGGGACGCGGAGCTGCGGAAGTCGGTTTCCGGCCAGAACCAGGAAGACCGGGCACGGGTGATCCGGGAAGGAATCAGGACGCACTACCAGGCGCTCGCCGATCGCCATGCCCGGGGCCGGAAATGCGCGCTTATCGGGATGGGACACCTGTATGTAAACGGGGCGTCCACCTCGGAAAGTGAGCGTGAAATTCACAGCGTCGGGGGACTGGCGGCATTCGGTACGGAGCATTTTCCCCCCGGCTTCGATTATATGGCGCTGGGCCATATCCATAAGCCGCAGGCCCTGAGGACCGAGGTCCGGTATTCCGGATCGCCGGTGCCGCTCAGCTTCAGCGAAAGGGACGATCAGAAATACGTCCTGGAAATTACGTTCGATGACGGCCGGCTGGCGGGGGTCGAGAACCTGCCCGTACCGGGTTTCCGGGAGCTGAAGCGGTTTTCGGGCTCCCTGGCTGAGGTTTCGGCCGCCCTGGACCGGTATAACCCGGACCTGCCGCTGGAGCCGCTGGTGGAGCTGGATGTGGTCGAGCCTTCTTTCGATCCGCAGGTCAGCCTGCAGTTTGAAGCCCTGCTCAGGAAGCATGACGGCGCCTCTTTCCGGATCATCAAACCCCGGCTTACCTTTGAGAGCAGGCTCAGGGAAGCCGCCGACCTCTTTGTCACGGGCACGCAGATAGAGGACCTGACGCCGCGGGAGGTCTTCCGGAAAAAGCTGGAAGAAGAAAACCTCGGGGAGGAAGTTAAGGAAGTATTGCGCAATGCCTTCGAGGAGTTGCTCGCTGAAATCGCGTTGCCATGAAGATCCTTCGCCTCAGGTTCAAAAATATAAACTCTTTCTACGGGGCGCACCCGCCTATCGATTTTACGGCGCCTCCGCTTTCGGAAACCGGCCTCTTCATCATCACCGGGCCTACCGGGGCGGGGAAGTCGAGCCTGCTCGATGTAATCACGCTCGCCTTGTTTAACAGGGTGCCGCGGTTTGACCGACCGGTATCCCAGACGGAAATAGACAAATCGGGTTCGGTGGTCAACCTGCGCGCCGCCGGGGAACCGCGCACGGAAGCCTATGCGGAAGTGGAATATGAAGTCCGGGGCAGGCATTACCGGTCCCGGTGGTCGATTTCCAAAAACAGGAACGGCAACTGGAACAACTACCAGATGGAAATAGCGGAGCTGCCTTCCGGGCAGCTTCTTGATCTCCGCAGGCTGAATGATTTCCCCGAAAAAAATGCCGAACTGATAGGCTTGCGGTACGAGCAGTTTATCAAGTCGATCATCCTGGCGCAGGGTAGCTTTGCCGAGTTTCTCAGGGCGGATAAAAACACCAGGGGCAAGCTGCTGGAGGACATTACGGGAACGTACATCTACCGGACGATCGGTATGGCCGCGTTTCAGAAAGAAAAGGAATGGACCGAACGCCTGAAAATCCGGGAGGCCGAGCTGTCGGGCGTTCAGCTGATGGATGAGGAATCTGTCCGTGCCACGACGGAACAGCTCGGGCAGGTGCAGGCGGAGAAAAGTGCAGCGAGCGGGCAGCTCTCTCTATGGGAAAATGAACGGAGGCTGGCCGGGGAGCTGGACGGGCTGGCGGCACGACTCGCAGGTGTTGTGAAATCAAAGGCTTCGGTCCTGGAAAGTATCCGTGCTTTTGCCGCTGGGGATAACCGGATCAGGCAGCACGAATCGGTCAGCGGCTACGTAGCGGACCTGACCCGGCTTAAAGAGTACAAAGACCGGCTTGCTGCGCTCTCCGGCAAATACAAAGAGATCGGTGAGAGGCGGCGGAAGCTGGCGTCTTCCCTCCGGGAACTGCTCGGATCGGGGGAAGAGGTTACCGGCCGCCAGGTGACGCAGCAGCACTTTGTTGCAGCGGTAAACCAGTTCGAGCAGGAAGTGCTGAAGCTGCAGAATGAAGTGAACGGGCTGCGGGCGCAGGCCGCTCCCCTGGTGACGGCTGTGAAGAACGAAATGGCGGCTGCTGACGGGGAGCTGCTTAAAAAGGTACCCTTGAATAACCCGTCGGAAGCGCTGGAGCTGCTGGACAAAGCCCTGGAAAAAGAGCAGGAAGTGATGGCCGGTTACCCGGAGTCGTTCGATGCCAGGCGGAGGCTGCAGGAGCTTATGGCCCTGGAGAAGAACCTGATCGAGCTCCGCGTCGCGCTGGCACGCCGGGTGCAGCTTTCTGAAGAAGGAAAAGCAAAGAAAGACAGCCTGGACCAGGCCCGGAAGATCATCGCAGAGGGAGAGCCCCGGCATCAGCAGGTCGCCGCGGCACTGGATAAAATATCGCAGGAGATGGCCGGCCTCCGCGAAAAAAGGGACGTGGAGCTTACCCGCAGCACTTTTGAAGAGCAGCGTAAGGCGCTGAAGGAAGGGGAGCCATGCCCGTTGTGCGGAGCTGTCCACCATCCTTTTGTCCACGACTATGTGAATCAGCTGATCAGCCTGCAGGAGTCCATCGTCCTCCTGGAAAAGCACCAGGCCGGCCTTCGCAATGAAGACCGCGACCTGTCTGCCCGGCTGGCCGCCGCTGCCCGGTCAGCGGAGACGTGCCAGGCGGAGCTCGCTTCGCTGCGGGCGCAGTACAGGGAGGCCGATCTCCTTGTCAGGGAGATATCGGGAAAATGTCCTTCCGTTGACCTCTCCGGCGGAGAAGCGATTGCATCGGAGCAGGCCATGATACAAGCGGAACGCGAGCGCATCGTACGCTGGGAAAAAGCGCGTGAGACCGGTGCTGTGGTGGAACGCCTGACCCGGCATTTCACGGCGCTGAAGGAAGCCGAGGAAAAAGGCCGGGAGATCGCCGGGCAGCTGAAGCTCCTTTATAAGGGCCCGGACATCCGGGCGGAAGTAAAGACGCTGCTCCGGAAATGGCAGGATTGGGAGAACGAAACCAGGAGCACCGCCAGGGAAGCCGAAGAAAACGAAGGTCAGCGGGCGGAGGTAGCCGGTCGTGTCGGGCACCTGGAAGAAACGCTTTCAGCCCGGCTGGAAAAGGATGGGATCGGCTCCATCGGGGAAGCGGAGGAGAGGATCCTGCCGCCTGAGGAGTATCAAAGGCTGAAAGCGGAAAGAAAAAAGCTGGAAGACGACCTGCAGGCGCTGGTGCTGCAGGAGAAGTCCCTGCTGCAGGATACAGATCAGAGAAAGGGCGAGCGAAGGATGCCGGAGGTGGCTTATGCGCAGCTGGAATCCGAAACCGTCCGCCTGAGCGCGCACGTCGAGTCCCTGGTCGGGGAAGCGGCGAGACTGGCGGAGAAGCTGAATGCAAATGCCGAAAATCAGAAACGCTTTGCGGCGCTCCAGGCCGGGCTGGAACAGTTCAGGCTGCAAAAGCACAAATGGGAGCTGCTGAAAAAATATATAGGGGACGCTGCCGGGAATACCTTCAGCAATTTTGCGCAAAGCCTGACGCTCAGCAACCTCATCGGCCTGACCAACCTTCGCCTGAGCAGGTTGTCCGACCGCTATATCCTGGATAAGCCGAGGAACGACGCCGATACGCTTTTTGTGCTGGACACCTACCAGGGAAATGCCCCCCGTGCGGTGACGACGCTCTCCGGAGGGGAAAGCTTTACCCTGAGCCTGGCCCTGGCCCTGGCGCTTTCGGACATGGCCTCCCGTAATGTCCGGATCGAAAGCCTTTTTATCGACGAGGGTTTCGGTACCCTGGACCCGGAGTCGCTGGAGTCGGCGCTGCTTACCCTGGAGCGCCTGCAGGCGGAAAGCCAGAAGGTGGTGGGCGTGATCTCGCACCGCTTCGAAATGAAAGACCGTATTCCCGTACAGATCCGGGTGGAAAAAGGAGAAGACGGCAACTCCAGGATCGTAGTGGCGGGATGACGATAAAAAACCCCGCCACCCCCAATCGTACCCCTACGTTCAGGTGATGCGGGCACAGGCCTGCATCTTATTTGGTGGCGAGGTTATATTTATGGAGCCATCCCAGGCTTCGATAGGGTATACGCCGTTCCGGGCCCGGTCGTTGCCCGGAGGCCCCGATTTTTTTGCAGTAGCCCGCTCCGAACCCCGTCGGCTGTTTTTTTGTTATCAAAAGTCAGGTCACCGTTACATGCAGCTATTTTCCGTTCATGAATTTTGAAATTATTTCCGATTATCAGCCTACCGGGGATCAGCCCCAGGCCATTGCCCAGCTTGCGGAAGGAATAAAAAGCGGGGAGCCGGCCCAGGTGCTGCTCGGGGTGACGGGTTCGGGAAAAACCTTTACTATCGCCAACGTGCTGGCAGAGCTGAACCGGCCGACGCTTATTCTCAGCCATAACAAGACACTGGCGGCTCAATTGTACGGGGAGTTTAAGCAGTTCTTCCCAAACAACGCCGTAGAATATTTTATCAGCTATTACGATTACTACCAGCCGGAAGCCTATATATCTTCGACCAATACGTATATAGAAAAGGACCTGGCGATCAACAACGAGATCGATAAGCTGCGCCTTTCCTCGGTGTCGTCCCTGATGAGCGGCCGGAGGGATGTGATCGTCGTCGCTTCGGTGTCCTGTATTTATGGCGCCGGAAATCCCGGTGAGTACAGGAAGAGCATCGTCAATATCGGTGCGGGAGATATCGTCAGCCGCAACCAGTTCCTGTTCCGCCTGGTGGAGATTCTCTACAGCCGCTCGGAGGCCGAATTCAGCCGCGGTACGTTTCGCGTCAAGGGGGATACCGTGGATATTTACCCGGGGTATGCGGATTTTGCCTACCGGATCATATTCTTCGGGGATGAGATCGAAGATATCCTTCGCATCGACCCGGCTTCGGGCCGGAGGATTTCCTCTGAAAGCCGGATTGCCATATTTCCGGCCAACCTTTTCGTGACCGGCAGGGATGTGCTGATGCAGTCGATCCGGGAAATCCAGGACGACCTTGTTACCCAGGTCCGGAATTTTACGAAGGAGGGGCGTCTCGCGGAGGCGGAGCGGATCAAGGAGCGTACGGAGTTCGACATCGAAATGATGCGGGAGCTGGGTTATTGCTCAGGCATCGAAAACTACTCCCGTTATTTTGACCGGCGTACACCCGGCCAGCGCCCGTTTTGCCTGATAGATTATTTCCCGGATGACTTTCTTCTGGTCGTGGATGAAAGCCATGTCACGATGCCGCAGGTCCGGGCGATGTGGGGCGGCGACCGGTCCCGCAAGGAGTCGCTCGTTGATTTTGGCTTCAGGCTGCCCAGCGCGCTTGACAACCGCCCGCTCACCTTCCAGGAATTTGAGGACCTGACCGGCCAGACCATCTATGTCAGCGCTACCCCGGCGGATTATGAGCTGAGAAGGACAGACGGGGTGGTAGTGGAGCAGATCATACGTCCCACCGGCCTCCTGGACCCGGAGATTGAAGTACGGCCGAGCCTGAACCAGATCGACGACCTGCTTTCGGAGATCGACGAGCGCATCAAAAGAAAGGAACGTGTGCTGGTGACGACGCTTACCAAGCGGATGGCGGAGGAGCTGAGCAAGTATATGGACCGTGTGGGGATCAAATGCCGCTACATACATTCGGAAGTCAAGGCATTGGACCGCGTGGAGATTTTAAGGGAGCTTCTGCTGGGAATATTTGATGTACTGGTCGGGGTTAACCTGATGAGGGAGGGGTTGTACCTGCCGGAAGAATCTCTCGTAGCCATAAAGG
>JBEBSO010000161.1:0-7554 GCA_040394275.1 Telluribacter sp. | reverse complement strand
AATTATCTGACTGGTAAGCCTTTAGCTGCTCCCTGAGCAATTTTAACGACTGCGTAATGTGGTACTCCACCCCTTTCTCCGAAATCTGCAGGATCCTGGCGATGTCCTTTACCGAAAGATTTTCGAAACGGCTCAGCCTGAAAGCCTCGCTGGTCTTCTCAGGCATCTTTTTCATTGCCTCGTCGACTGCTTTCGACAAGTCCGTGAAACGGATGACCTCTTCGGTGGCAAGATGCTGCTGTATCTCATGCAGGACCAGGTACTCCTGGTATTTACGCTGCGTAATGCAGGATTTGATAAAATTATTGACCCGGTGCTTGACCGATACGACCAGGTAAGCGCCCAGGTTCCGGATATCTGATTCCTCCCGCCTCTTCCACAAACTCTCAAACACATCGTGTACGATTTCTTCGGCATCTTCCTTCACCCCGGTATCCTGATAAGCTATCCCGAACAGCTTCAGCCAATAGCGGTGATAAATGTGCTCAAAGGCACGCTTATCCCCCCTGGCCAGCGCGTACACCAAATCCTTATCTTGCAGCCTTTGATACATCTACCCAATCAGTTTGACAGCCGGTTTATGCACTATAGTCAACCGACGCGGGAAAACCCCTAAATAATTTAAAAAAAAAGTTAAAAATTCTAATTATTAAAAGAGCAGCTGTCTCTCCGCCTTCGCCGCATAGCCCGACGTTTACCCGCTGATTTCAATTTCGGTCCGGATGTATCCCGAAAGGGTGCGGAAAGCCAGGTAGGGCGCGGGTGCCTTTTCCCCGTACTTTTCGGCGTACCAGCCCTCCCGCACTTCAGCGGTCAGCGCCGCTCCCCGGTCATCCCGGGCACGGATCGTCAGCCGCTCCGAAAAGGTCTCATCCGGATGCCAGATCTGCACCATCGGGATACCGGGAGGGAGCCCTTCCATCCTGTCTTCTACCACCCAATGAAGCCTGTGGTGGTATTTCTTTACTTTCCTGGAATGAATGACCCGTTTCCCCGCCTGCGCAAATCCCCGGAACCAGCCTTCAAAGACGTAACCGTCCGGTTCGGATCTCCACCCGCCGTCCGCTTCCGTCACCCAGCCGGTCCATATAAACCGCGGGCCGCGGATCATCTGCTCATAACCTTCCGGCCGGGCGGTATTGTGCCCCTCGCTCCCGGAAAAAAATTCAATGAGGTGGGGCGGCGCGTTGTAGCGGTAGGTGCCGGCATCCCGCAGTATATTGGTTTCCCCGACCTGCAGATCCAGGTGCAGGTTATCCGCCTGGAAAGGCCTGTGGCGGTAGGCGCCGCACCTGATAAAGGTCAGCGTGTCCTCCGTGCTCAACCCGTAGTAACCGCCCGACCGAAAGGCCGAAACGACAGCTCCGGCGGTTTTCTCCCGCCTCAGACGCCCCCTGCCATCGGTCAGCCAGAGGAACTCCTCTTCCCAGGGACCGCTTTCATAGTCCACGGCTTCCCCCAGCAGTCCGCGCAGGGCGGCGAGCTGGGGGCGGAAGTCCCGGAAATGCACCTCGCTCAACGGGAAAAAAAGCGCTCCGTCGTTGTTCCCGTAATTGGGCAGCCAACCGGTTTTCGCATTCTGGAACGCGGTCAGGAAACGCACGCAGGATCCGGCCTTTTCCATCAGCCCTGCAGACCACCCCGCTCCGTTCAGCTCTGCCAGCCGGATGCCCCAGCTCAGCAACTGCACCACCACCCGGTGATAATTCATCGAAAACTGCAGGTAGGAGCCATCCGGGTACACCTGCGCCGCTATCTCCTCTTCAAACCAGCGTCGCCCGTTTTCCTTCCAGCGCCCGGCCTCCGGGAAGAAGGGGTACAGCAGGCCGGCCAGGTACAGTGCCAGCGATTCGGTGAGGGCATGGTTGTTCCGGACGGCAATCCTGGAAAAGCTGATGTTTTCCTCCACATGCTGCATCTGGAAGAAAATGCTGTTGACGATCCGCCGGAAGAGCGCCGGTGTGAGCGAAGGCGAATACCTGTAATAAAAGAGCGCAAACGTCCAGTTCAGTACCCGCAGGCTTATTTCCTGGCTGCATCGCCAGTTGGGACCCAGGTTGACCGGGTTTTCGCGGATCCAGCTGTCTATCTCACCCAGCACAAAGCCCGACTGATCGGCACCCGAATGCAGGTCATAGCGGATGAGGTCATACACAAAGCCGAACCTCGACTTTTCCCATACATATTTGATGTCTCCCGCCGCCTCCGAAAAATCGGGGATCTCACTCCAGTGCCGGGAAATATCATACCTGAAGCCGGTAAGCGGGTTTGTTACCCAACCGGGCGCCACGTACCAGGCTGAGCTGAAAAAAAGTATTTTTCCCTCCCGGATCGCGCGTACCCTTTTTTCAAGGGCCCGGCCGTCCCCGGCCGCAAATCCCGGCAGGGCCGATCCTGCCAGCGATTCCTTCCCGTCGAAGAAGAACCTGGCGTCCTGCTGCTGCCAATCCCGCAGCGTGATCCATTCCCGGAGCGCACGGGATACCGGGAACCGGCGCTTCAGCCAGCCGGATTGCTGCTGAAAGGCATACCAGGCCCGGAAGAGCACATAGCGAAGGCCCATGTGTTTCAAAATCCCGAAATACAGCTTCAGCGAATCCGCCATAAAAACAGGTCAGTTTTCGGAAGAGACCCTTCCGGGAGAAGCTACCAGTTCATCCCGGCGCCGCCTATTCCCATTTTACCAGTGAAACGCGAGGATATTTTAGAACGGCTCGTAATATACCTGAAGCTTACTCCCACATACGGTGCGGGCCCAGGCGAAACGGAAGAAAGCGTTTCTCCCGCGCTGTTGAATGTCCGCAAAGTCCGGAAACCCGTCATCCCCGCTTCTGCAGACACATTGACCACCGTGAAGAGATGAAGGTTGGCCGCCGCACCCACTTTGATGTGCTGGTAATTGGCCCTGCGCACCAGCTTTTCGTCGGGGCCCTGGATCTTAAACCCGCCGCTGTAGCCGTTGATCCCCGCTAAAAAATCAACATTGAAGAATTTGCTGACCCGGTAGTTGACATCGGCAGTAAACGGGAGAATGGCCGTAGCCCGCCAGTTACGGGCAAACCGTTTATTGAAACCGAGGATCGGCACCACCCTGAGCTTCTGGTTGAATACCAGGATCGAGCCGTACATCAGCTGCGTCTGCAGACCGAATACCCTCAGCCTGGCGGCTCCTCCCCAGAGATGCGGCTGGGGAGTAAAAAAAGTTTCGTTGGATTCGGTCACTCCCAATCCGCCGCCGTACACCCAAAGGCGGTCCTTCAGGCTCGCCTGCAGCCTGATCACTCCCAAAGCCGCCGTCTTGTAGCCGTTGTCCGGAACCCTCACGCCGGCCAGCGCAGGCTGCAGCTGGGTAAACTGGCCATACATGACGGTGTGGACGGCCTTTATATCAAATTTCTTTCTCAGGCTGTACCCGACATTCACCTCGCTCTGAAGGGGAGTCATCCCGAAAAAGCTTGTCCTGGCAAGCCCGTATTCCCTACCGGAAGGCGACGAAGAAGGGACAAAATAATCGGCCCTCAGGGTGGCATTGGGATAGAAAAGCCTGCTCAGGTTCAGCTGCTGGGCCTCTGCTTTTCCCGCTATAAATAATATGACCAATAATACGGTACGATGTGTTCCCTTCATCGGAAAGTTGATTATATTGTGCCTGCTCATAACGCCCGGAGATTTACTCTATTGCCCGATCATCTCATTTGTCAACCCCATATGTACAGGCTACCGTCCATCCAGATCCTGCGGGAATCGTTCCAGGCTACCCTCCGCCGGGTCCCTTTCGCCCTGCTTACCGCTTTGCTGAAAACCGTCCTGCTGGTCGGCATTATGGAAGCGTTTCGTTTTACGGAAGACCAGAGCTCAATAATAATGAAATTATCGTTGGCGGGCACCATCCTGATGCCGCTTATGATCGCCTGGCACCTGATTTCCGAAAGGCGGCAAATCAGCAGGACCGTCTTTGCCGCCGGCATTGCGGCCGCGGTGGTGCTGGTATCCCTCTTCTACTGCTCATTTTCACCGACGCCTTCCGAAACGGACTACTACCGGTTCGCGATCTATTTCATCGCCGTACACCTGGTCGTATCCTTTGCCCCGTTTGCCGGCTACAGCGAGCCCAACGGATTCTGGCAATTTAACAAGTACCTGTTTCTTCAGGCCCTGCTGGCCACCATTTATGCCGTTACCCTTTTCCTCGGCCTGCTGATTGCCGTCTCCACGGTCCGCTTCCTTTTCAAGATCGAATACGGCTTCCAGATCGAAGCGGATCTTGCCGCGGTCATCTTCGGATTTTTTCACACGGTGTTTTTTCTGAATGGCCTTCCCAAGAACCTGGCTTCGCTGGAAAACGAGCGCAACATCCCGAAAGAGCTGAAGATCTTCACCCAATATGTGCTGCTTCCGCTGGAGGTGGTCTACCTGGCCATTCTCTACGCCTACCTGGTCAGGATTCTGCTCCGTTGGGAGCTGCCGGAAGGAGGAGTAGCCTACCTTGTGCTTGCCTTCTCCGTCGCCGGGATCCTCGCGCTTCTCCTGATTTACCCGCTCCGGAACGATACCGCTGAAAAGTGGGTGCGTATTTTCAGCAGGCGGTTCTATGTCGCGCTGTTTCCCCTCATCGGGTTGCTGTTTACGGGCATTACCCGGCGCATCTCCGACTACGGCTTTACCGAAAACCGCTACCTTGTGCTGGTGCTGGCCATCTGGCTGTCGGGCATATCGCTGTACTACCTGTTCAGCCGCAGGAAAGACATCAGGTGGATTCCCGTCACCCTGACCATTACCTGCCTGGTCATCTCAGGTGGTCCCTGGGGCGTTTTTGCCGTAGCCAGGCAAAGCCAGCTCGACCGTTTTGAGGCGCTTCTGACCAGTTACAAAATGCTCGATAGCAGGCGTGTGATCAGCGGGGCAGCCGACGTCAGCGCGGAAGACTACGGGGAGCTGCTGTCTATCATGAGGTATTTTAATCAGAAATCAGATCTGAAGGCATTGTACCCGTTCTTTGGAGAGCCGGGCAACAACCAGGGGCCCGACTATTCCGCTTTGGAATTACGCCTCAATACAGCGCTCCATGTACGCGATGCGCAGGGAAGCAAAGATACCTACTTCTCCTATTCCCCGGGAGCAGCCGGGAGCGGCAGCGGGCTTCTCGTTCCCCTCCGGGGTTACGACGACCTCTGGCAGCTGACCCTGAACAGTACGGAAAGAAACGTACAGGGCGCCCTGGAAGCGACCCTGACCAAAGCACCCTGCAAGCTGTCCCTTGCCCGCAACGGGAATATCGTCGTCACCTGGGATCTCGATACGAGGATCGGGGAGCTCCTGCAAACCCGCGGGCCGAACGCCTCCGATGTAGATCGCGAAAAGCTGACATTTACACACCGGGGTAAAGAGGGATCGTACACGCTGATCGTCACCGGCCTTTACGGCACGCGACGCAGCCGGATCAGCCTGAACGGCCTCCTCCTGATAAGCGCCCCGCAGGCCGGGCAATAGTCCGAAACCGGTATTCTCCTGTAGAGTTCTATAGTTAATTTAGTTCTATAGTTGAACTTTAGAACTCTTAAACTTTAGAACTTCATAACTCTTTAAACTTTTCGAACTCTTCATACCGATGAAAAAAATCCTGTGGGGAATACTTCTGCTTCCCCTGCTCGTAAAATCCCAGGCGCCGGACGTCACCTATGCAGAAAAGCTGGGCTATCCGAAAGGAAAGAAAGTCGTCATACTCCACATCGACGATGCGGGCATGTCCTACGACTCCAACCTGGGCACGGTAAAGGCCCTGACCGAAGGAGTGGCCAATTCCGTCAGCGTCATGATGCCCTGCGGATGGGTACCGGGATTCGTGCACTTCCTGAAAGACCACCCCGGCATCGATGCGGGACTGCATCTTACGCTGACATCGGAATGGAAGGAATACCGGTGGGGACCGCTCGCCGGCAAACCGGTGGTCGGCAGCCTGGTGGATAAAGAAGGGGCTTTGTGGCCCAGCGTGCGGGACGTGGTAAAAAACGGCAGCCCGGATGACGTGGAAAAAGAAATACGTGCCCAGCTCGAACGCGCCCGGACCATGGGCTTTGAGCCGACGCACATGGATTCGCACATGGGAACCCTTTTTGCCAGCCCGGCTTTCCTGGAAAGGTATGTAAAGGTGGGCATCGAGGAGAAAATCCCCGTCATGTTCCCGGGCGGGCACAATACCCTGATCAAAGAGGACGAACGGATGTCGGGAGACGCCCTCAACATGATCCGCGATCTCGGCAAAAAAATATGGGCATCGGGGCTGCCGGTCCTCGACGACCTCCACAACAAGAGTTACGGATGGGTGCCGGATAAAAAAGAAGGCCTGTCTAAAAAAGAGCTGCAGAAGTTTAAAACGGCCCGATACATAGAAGGGCTGAAGGAAATACGCCCCGGGCTGACCATGATGATCATGCACTGCACCGCGCCTACGGAAGTATTCGAACACATTTCAGGCTCCGGCGTTACCCGGGAAGGCGATCTGCTTGCGATGGTGGACCCGGAGCTCGCCGCATTCATCAAAAAAGAGGGCATTGTCCTGACCACCTGGCGGGAAGCGATGCAGCGGCGCCAAAAAGCAAATTAAAACCGGGGGCTCGGCAGGGAATGACCCTGGTCCCCCTTTACCTGCCCCGCGGATACCTGTAAAATAGAAGAGGCTGCCTTCACTCCGGAAGACAGCCTCTAAAATCGTAACACTAAAAAAGAAATTTATATCTTTTTTACCTGTACAGCGTTAAGCCCCTTTTTTCCTTCCACTACATCGTACTCGACACGGTCGTTTTCACGAATTGTCAAGCCACCCAGTCCGGAAACGTGAACAAAGATGTCTTTGTTTGTGTCGTCTTCAACGATGAAACCAAATCCTTTGGCTTCATTGAAAAATTTAACAGTACCTGTTGCCATTGTAATAAAAAAATAAAAAAATTAGAGAAAATTAAGCAAAGAGTACTAAAATTTCATTGCCGAAGAACCCGGAAAGGACTTTTTTTCACTCTTCAGACACAAAGAAACGAAAATTGTTCAAAAAACAACAAAAATGTTACAACAATTTGATTATTCGACAGTTATATTTCCTGAAATAGCAGCAGGCACCCGGTATTATCATGTTTTTGAAAAGAATACAATATTTTTTGTAACTTTGCCATAGCTAAAAACTGACCGTCTGAGATGGAACATGTAAGATATTACGTGGAAAACCAAATTTTCGGCGTATGCGCCCGCCTGGGAGAAAGGCTTGCCATTTCGGCCAGCAGCATCCGCCTGTATTTCATATATGCCAGCTTTCTCACGTTCGGGTCTCCCATCATTATTTACCTGGTCCTTGCATTCTGGATGGAGCTTCAGAAGCATTGGCGCCGTCACAACAACCCGACAGTGTGGGAGCTTTAACCGTGATCCGGGGCAGGCATTTTTAGTCCTTTCAGGCTGCCAAACGTATGCCGCCCTTTTGCAAAATACTCCCAAACTACACTTTTCCCGTACAGGGGAGCCCGGCTGGTGCTTCTTACGGTAGTCCGTGAGAGGTCCCTGACC
>JBEBSO010000160.1:0-7560 GCA_040394275.1 Telluribacter sp. | reverse complement strand
AGGTGCTCGGGGTATTCCAGGAGTTGATAGAAGAAGGGAAAATAAAGACTATCGGCGCCAGCAACTTTTCATATACGCAGCTGGCGCAGGTCGTAACGCTGCAGAAGGAATCCGGTTACCAGCCGGTCGGTATGATCCAGAACAACCACAACCTGGCTGTCAGTGACCTTACCCCCGAGTTGCTTTGCTTCTGTCGCGAAGCGCACATCGATGTGGTGACCTACAGTCCGCTGGGGGCCGGTTTCCTGACCGGCAAGCACCGCAACGGCGTCCGGGAAGGAAGCCGTTTTGACATCATACCGGGGCACCAGCAGGTCTATTTCAATCCGCAGTCGCTTGCCCGGCTCGACCGGCTGCACGAGGCGTCGGCCCGCAGCGGGTACGATGCGGTGCACCTGGCCCTGGCGTGGGCGCTGCACCAGCCGGGTGTTGCTTCGGTGCTGGTGGGCGGAAGGGCGCCGGTCTATATAGACCAGGCCATAGCGGCAGCGGCTTTCGAGGAGGCGGCGCTGTTTGCGGAACTGGGGTCCTGATGCGCGGAATGATATACCGGGAAGCCGGATATTGAAAGATAGTATCATAATGCGGTACGATATGAACAGAGATGGACCGCCTTCCGGCTTATCTTTGTAACGGTATTGAGACAACCCCGCAAAAAAAATTGAGCATCCGGGGAGGACACATTTCCGGAATTAATGCCTAAACTTGCATATGTTTATTTGTATGACAAATCAGAGTTTTATATGGGTCTGAAAATGCGTGAAAGCCGGGTGCTGAAAAAGCTCAGGGCCGGTGAAATCGTCAGCAGCTTTAAAATTAACCTGTCCGATGCCCGGATTGCGGAGATCGCCGCCATTTCCGGTTTCGACTGTATCTGGATAGACCAGGAGCACATCGGGCAGGACTGGTCGGTGGTGGCTTCCAACGTCTGGGCTACCAAAACACACGACGCAGACCTGGTAGTCAGGGTATCGAAGGGAAGCTACAGCGACTACATCCGGCCGCTCGAACTGGACGCAACGGGCATCATGGTGCCGCACGTGATGAGCTTGGCGGAGGCCAGGGAGATCATTGAGATGACGAGGTTTCACCCGGTGGGCCGCAGGCCGATAGACGGCGGTAACGCCGACGGGGCCTATACTGCGATGGATTTCAGGGAATACCTGGAGCAGGCCAACGGGCAGCGGTTTGTGATCCTGCAGATCGAGGACCCTGAGCCCCTGGAGGAGCTGGACGCCATTGCGGCGCTGGACGGCTACGACATGCTCTTTTTCGGACCGGGTGATTTCAGCCAGGGGATAGGCGCACCGGCAGACTGGGACAATCCCCGGTTGCTGGAGGCCAGAAAGCGTGTGGCCGATGCAGCCAACCGGCACGGGAAATTTGCCGGCACGGTAGGCGGGCCCGGCAACCTGGATGAGCTGGTGTCGTTGGGTTACCGCTTCGTGAACATGGGCGCCGATGTCATCGGGATAAACCGGTATTGCCGGGAGATGACGACAGCTTTCAGCAAGTCGGCTTCCGGGACGATAGGACGTTCCTATATGGAAGAATAACCGGGCGGCCCGTATGGAAAGGAGGTTTTTGGGAAATACTGGAATCGGTGTTTCGGAGCTTGCGTTCGGGGGAGTCGAGATCGGGATGCCCTATGGCCTGGGAGTGGCCGGGAAGAGCGACATGCTTACGGAGCGGGAAGCCGTGGATTTGCTGCACAGGGCGCTGGACGAAGGGATCAATTTCTTTGATACCGCCCGGATGTACGGAGACAGCGAGCGGATCATGGGCAAGGCTTTCGCAGGCCGGCGAAGCGGGGTGGTGCTGGCCAGCAAGTGCCGGCACTTCAGGGATGAAAAAGGCGCGCTTCCTCCTGCCGGTCAGATGAGGTCTTTTATTGAGCGCTCACTGGAGGAAAGCCTGCGCATGCTGCAGACCGACTACCTCGACGTTTTTATGCTCCATCAGGCGGATGCCGAAATCTTACGGCACGAGGAGATCGCCCGTGTTTTCCGGGAGTTGAAATCCCGGGGGGTAATACGGGCCACCGGTGCTTCGACTTATTCCACGGAGGAGACCAGGCTGGCGATCGGATCCGGTGCGTGGGATGTTGTCCAGCTCCCGTTCAACCTGATGGACCAGAGCCACGGCATATATTTTGAAGAGGCACAGGCGCGCGGTGTAGGCATCGTGATACGGTCGGTGCTGATGAAAGGATTGCTGAGTACCCGGCGGGGCCGGATGCACCCGGCGCTGGCCGAAGTAGAGCAGCACATCAGGCGGCTGGAGGCGCTGACGGGGGACAGCGGGATGGACATGCCGGCTTTTGCCACCAGGTTTGCGCTGTCATGGCCGGGGGTATCGTCGGTGCTTGTCGGGATTGACAGGATGGAGTACCTGCAGCACGCGCTGGCGGCCGTGTCGGGTCCGCCGCTTGACCATATAACGATCGACCGGGCGAGGCAGATGGCCTACCCGGATCCGGCCTTCCTGAACCTGCACCATTGGAGCGTGATGGGCTGGCTGAAATGAAATAAACCAACACCCTTAACCATTTTACCCGGATGATCCGTATCGGCGTCCTGGGCATGAGCCCCGGCAATGCACATCCTTATTCCTGGTCGGCGATTGTCAACGGGCACTTCGACGGCGATGAGATCTGCCGGATCGGCTATCCGGCAGTAGCTGCCTACCTGGAAGCCAACCGCGATACCATCGGTATACCCGGCGCGCGCGTCACGCATGTCTGGGCGCAAAGCCCCGAAATCGCCCGGAGCATCGCCGCTGCCACCGGGATTTCCAACATAGCGCAAAACCCGGCGGAAATGGTCGGGGAGGTCGACGCGGTCATGCTGCTGAGGGACGATCCCGAAAGTCACCGGGAAATGTCCGTGCCCTGTATCGGGGCGGGCATCCCGCTGTTTGTCGATAAGCCGCTCGCTTTTTCGGGGGTGGACCTGGATTGGTTTGCCGGTTGCGTGCGGAAGGGCAGTTTTGTGATGTCCTGCTCCTCGATGCGGTACGCGGCCGAATGCAGGGTGATCAGGCAGGACATAGAAGCCCTGGGCAAAATCAGCCTCGTAACGGCCGTGGGAAAAAAGGATTGGAAAAAGTATGGTATTCACCTTCTGGAGGCGGTGTTCAGCCTGCTTGGCGACCCGGTTGCGGGCTCGGTGCGCCACGCCGGAGAGACGGACCGGGAGGTTGTGGTGATAGAGCTGCCCGGCGGACCTGCCGTCACGCTTCACCTGTTCAGCGAAATCACCGGCACTTTCCAGGTTTCGGTGTTCGGGGAGAAAGGCTGGAAGCTGGCCGAAATCAAAAATTCGTATTCGATGTTCAGGGACAATATTGTCGAATTTGTCAGGTCGGTAGAGGAAGGCAGGCCCCGGCTGGACTTCCGGAAAACCGAAAACCTGATCCGGATCCTGGTCGCAGCCGAAAGAAGCCGCCTGTCCGGAGGCGAAAAAATAAAGATGGATTCGTTTTGATGCACAACATAACATTGCAAATTCAATAACATGAATATAAAAGAGTTGCTCAGCCTGGAAGGCCGGGTCGTGTTGGTCACCGGTGGTTCGGGATTGTACGGCAAATGCATCGTGGAAGGACTGGCGGAGGCCGGGGCTACCGTGATTACTACCTCCAGGGACATCGGGTCGGCAAGGCAGACCGCCGGCTTGTTCCGGGAAAAAGGACTTGACGTACATCCGATGCAGGTAGACCAGGGAGACGCGGCTTCCGTGGATGCCCTCCGGGCAGAAATAGAAACGGAGTTCGGCCACCTGCACGGATTTGTCAACAACGCCGTATTACGGCCCATGAAAGGATACCGCGGGCCGATTCACCAGTTTGAGGAATCCATGGCCGTTAACGCTACCGGTATGTTTTATCTCCTCCGGGAAATGACGGACCTCATCATAAAGAGCGGCGGAGGCAGCGTCGTCAATATTTCATCCATGATGGGTATGTTCGGGCCGGATCTTTCCAACTATGAAGGAGCGCCCGGTATGGGCGATCTCCCGGCCGATTACTTTTTTCACAATGCGGGGCTGATCAACCTGACCCGGTATATGGCCCAAATGAACGCCGGCCGGAACATCCGTTTCAACTGCATCAGCCCCGGCGGCCTGTTCAATAACCAGCCCGAAGCATTTGTAAACAACTATTGCAGGAAAGTGCCCCTGCGCCGGATGGCCAACCCGGACGACATCAAAGGACCGGTCGTGCTGCTGATTTCGGAAGCCGGCGCTTATATCAACGGCGAGAACCTCCTGATGGACGGAGGGTTGAATGCCTGAAACAATTCTCCTTTCCCGGCAAATCCCGGTGGGAATGTAAGAAGGGATTGTATTTTTGCAGCGTAACATTTTTTTAACATTATATCATTACGATTATGAAGAGAATCAGTCATCCCGATCGCCTTACAGATTTTGTGACAGGAGCCTATTCGGATGCCGTGATTGTGGACGGGTACGTCTATGTGAGCGGCCAGGCTTCCGTGGACTTCAAAACGTCGCAGTTTGTGCTGGGAACCATAGAGGAAGAGACCCGTAAAACGCTGGACAACGTGAAGGCGATCCTCGAATCTGCAGGCGCAGGCATGTCGGATATTATCAAATGCACGGTGCATCTGGCCGACATCAACGAATTTGACCGCTACAACGAAGTATACGCAAGCTATTTTACCGGTGTACGGCCGGCCCGCACGACGGTAGAGTCGAGGCTGGCCAAAGGCATTCGCGTGGAGATCGACTGCATCGCAAAGCTGCCTGAAAAATAAAAAGCGGGAATCATGACTGACAAGGCGGACATTTCGCAAATCAGGGTGGGGGTGGTCGGACTGGGGCTGATGGGCAGCAGCATCGTGACCGCATTGCTTGTCGCCGGGCATCCGGTCAGCGCCGTAGCGCCCCTGCCCCGGGATGCGGAAGGAGCCCGTCAGCGGATTCGTCAACACCTGGGTCACTGCGTGGCTTCGGGGCTTTGTACCGAAGCACCCGAAGCCGTGCTTGACCGGCTGGCTGTTACTGAAGATTACGGTGACCTCCGGGGGTGTTGCCTGGTGATCGAATGCGTCATCGAAAAGCCGGAGATCAAGGCGGACATATACGGGAAGATAGCTGCCGCTACAGGCCGGGATACGATCATCGGCACCAACACCTCGGCCATTCCCATCAGTACCCTGCAGCAATTTGTGCCGGATCCCGGCAGGTTCCTGGGCATACATTGGGCAGAGCCGGCTTACCTGACGCGGTTTCTGGAAATCACCTGCGGAAGCGCGACCGATCCGGAGGTGGCCGCACGGCTTTTTACGCTTGCGCACAGGTGGGGCAAAGAACCCACGCTTCTGAAAAAAGACATCCGCGGATTTATTACCAACCGGCTGATGTACAGTGTATACCGGGAGATTTTTCATCTGCTCGACCAGGGTATAGCCGGTAAGGAGGAGCTGGACAAGGCATTCCGTTACGATGCCGGCTCGTGGATTACCCTGATGGGAATATTCAGGCGTTTGGACTATACCGGTTTCGGGGATTTTGATACCGTTATCAGAAAGTGGCTGCCCGAATTGTCGGTGTCGGGATCGGTGCCTGCCGAAATGCAGCAGGTGGTGGACAGCCAGGCCAGGGGCATATTCAATGGCCGGGGGCTGTTCGGATATGACGAAACGGAGGCCAGGCGATGGGAGGAGGCATTTGCCGCGTTCAACCGGGAAATTCATGCGCTGGCCTCGGATTATAGCCGGGAAAAGATAAGCCGTTATCTCGCTGCCGGCTCCTGAGCAGCGTAAAACAAACAAGAAATACAAAACATGAAGCAGTACAATGTCTCCGCCTTGCTTTTGGAACGCGCCAGAAAGGTGCTGGCAAACGGAGTGTCTTCCGAATTCAGAAAATACAACCATCCGCATGCTCTATTTTACTCACACGGGGCGGGAAGCCGGGTCTATGATGTCGACGGCAACGAATACCTTGATTTCACCCTGAGCCAGGGCCCGCTGATCCTGGGGCACTCCCACCCGGAGGTGCTCCGGGAAGTGGCGGCCTATTCGGAGAAAGGACAGCTGTTTGCAGGGCAGCATATCCGGGAGATCGAGCTGGCGGAGAAGCTGAACACGCTCATTCCTTCCGCCGAGCTCATGCGGTTTTGCCTGGATGGTTCGGAGGCGGTGCAGACGGCCTTCCGGGTTGCCCGGGCCAAAACCGGCCGTAAGAAGTTCCTGCGGTTTGAAGGGCACTACCATGGCTGGCTGGACAATGTGTGCTGGGGTATTTCCGCACCTTCGCCCGAGGCGCTGGGCAGCCGGGAGGAACCGAATGTATTTCCCTGGACCGAAGGATTGCCCGAAGGGGTGGAGAACGAGTTTATCGTGCTGCCGTGGAATGACCTGGAGCTGGTCAGGAAAGTGGTGTCGGACCGTTACGGGGAAATCGCCGCGATCATCACCGAACCTGTGATGTGCAACAACGGCTGTATCCTGCCGGCCGAAGGCTTCCTCCGGGGGTTGAGGGATCTTTGTACCGAATACGGCATCGCCTTGATCTTTGACGAGGTGATTACCGGCTTCCGCCTGTCGCTGGGCGGGGCCCAGCAATATTTCGGCGTTACACCCGATCTTTCGATTTTTGCAAAAGCAATAGCCAGCGGGTACCCGATCAGCGCGATTGTCGGGCGCAGGGAGTGGATGGAGTGGATCGAGCAGGGGAGGGTGATCCACGCCGGAACGATGAATTCAGGTAATCCTACCGTTGCGGCCGCCCTGGCAACGATACAGGTGCTCGAAAGGGCGCAGCCGCATGCACGGATGTTTACGCTGGGTGCGCGGCTGATGGAAGGCCTGCGGGAAGCTGCAGCGGAAACCGGTCACCGGCTGCTGGTACAGGGGCCCGGCCCCATGTTTGTCACGAGCTTCACTTCCCTGGAGCAGGTTAAAGATTACCGGGACACGCTGCAGGCAGACCGCCGGAAGCTGTCCGCATTTATTGCGGCGATGCATGAGCAGGGCATACGGATCATCGGAAGGGGACTGTGGTACATCAGTGCGGTTCATACCGGAGAAGACGTGGAGCAGGCCATAGGCACAGCCCGCCGGGTATTGAGTGAACTTACCGCGTAGGCGGAACATATTATTTTTCCGGAGAGAATGATAAAAACTGTTGAAAATACAGCCGGGCGGGTATTGCTTTGGGGAGACAACCGGCTTGCCCGCAGCGTGACGGCCTGTTTACGCAAAAGCGGCCACGAAGTCACGGTCAGGAGCGCCGGGGGGCTGGAGGATATCCCGCCTGCACAGCTGGCGATAGTCGTGACCGGCGAAGACCTGCAGGTCAAAAGGCAGGCCCTGTCGGAGCTGGAGGCAGCGCTTCCTGCCGGGACAATCATCGCGGTGAACACCGAAAGCATGGCGCTGGAAGACCTGCAGGCGGGTGCGGCCTGCCCGGAACGTATAGCAGGGCTGAACTGGATACTTCCTGCGGACACGACGCTTTTCCTGGAGATCATCGGGAACGCCGTCACCCTGCCGGCCGTGCTCTCCCGGCTGGAAAGCCTGGCGAGGAATTT
>JBEBSO010000159.1:0-7591 GCA_040394275.1 Telluribacter sp. | reverse complement strand
GTGCGGCCGTCTTTCCCTGCCGGCAGTGCAGGAGAACGGAAAGACGGCAAAGATTCCAGCGACCGGATCACGTCTTCTTTTTTCTTCCCTTTCGGGGTAGAGGGCCTGAATTTACCTGTTTTTATCGTCTTATCGGCAGGCAATGCCCGAAATTCCGGGAGATCCCCGCCCGGCTTTTGATTTTCCGGAACAAATGCGGCGCCTTTCTTCCCGGCACCCGGCCTGAAGCCGTTGACGGGCGGACGGGCGGCGGGCTTTTCCGCAGGTAGCGCATCCACCCCTGCATTCGCTCCGACAGGCTTCCTGGTCGGGCGGAAACCACCCGGAGCAGTCTCCGCCGGCTTTGCTTCAGCAGGGGCAGGCGGTGCGGCGCTGCCTTTCGGCTTCATGGTCGGACGGAAACCACCCGGAGCAGCCTCCACCGGCTTTGCTTCTGCAGGGGCAGGCGGCACGGTGCTGCCTTTCGGCTTCATGGTCGGGCGGAAACCACCCGGAGCAGCCTCCGCCGGCTTTGTCTCTGCAGGCGGTGCGGCACTGTTCTTTGGCCTGATCGTCGGACGGAATCCGCCCGGGGACGACACAGATGACGGTGTAGCGCCGGCTTTTCCCTGCACCGGGCCATGCGGAGAAAAAATAAAAGCAGGCATAGCCTCTCCGGTAAATACCTTTTTGTTCTGAAAAGGTCCCGGTTTAAATGTCGATTTTCTTCCAGTTCCCGCCGGGATGGCACCGGTCGTCTCTTCTTTCCGCTCCGCATGGCCGGTATCCCGGTTAACGGGCTTAAAAACAGGCCGGGGTCTGGCTGACTTCATTTCTTGTGATTCCTGGTTAACAATTTGTGCAGGCTCGGACGTCCGCTGCGGCTTCATGCCCGGCCGGAATGCCTGTTTGCTCCCGGGCAGCGGCCCGGCTGTTTCCTCCGATTGACCGGGAGATGTCCCTGCCGGCTTCTGTGAAGGCCTGAAGACTGGTCTGCCTGCAGGCGCACCGGCTTCAGCGGCCGGTCGCGCGGCAGCTGCCTTCTGCACTTCCTTTTCCTTCTGAAACTGCTCCAGCAGCTCTTTTTTTTCCGCGGCTTTTTCCGGAGAGATATTGGCATAATGATAGACCATATCCACCACATCTAACTCGCTGTAGTCGAATGTCTTGGTCATGGTGAGGCTTTCGGTAGGGCAGACAGTCGTACACAGGCCGCAATAGCAGCATTTGGCCATGTCGATGTCGAATTTCGCAGCATACAGGCGGATCGGTGATCCGTCAGAGGTACGCCCTACCTCCTCTATCGCCCTGATCGGCTCGATCTCGATACAATCTACCGGACATACCTTGGCGCATTTGTCACAGACGATACAGTCGTCCATCTCGTTGTGGAGCCGGTAGCGGCCGTGATCCGGGACCGGGATTACTTCCTGCGGGTATTGAATGGTGACCATACCGGTCTGCCGGGCAAAAAAATTGTCCGAACGGATGTCTCCCGGCCTGCGTCTTCTTCTCGCATCAAAAAAATGGCGCAGGGTAAGCGTCATCCCCTTTATGGTGGATGAAATCCCTTCGGCAATATTTCTGAAGTAAGCTGACATGGTAGTTGTGTTCCCCTCCGGAGCCAAAGGGCAAATATAGGAGTTATTGAGGAAATGAAGCTCAATTATTTACCGCATCACGCTCCAGCAAAGCCGCCAGCTCGGATTGAAGCGAAAGGGTCTGATCCCGGTTGTACCACCTCTGGAGGTCCTCCGCCAGCACGGCAAACGGTTTGGATTTGTGCCTGTTGTATTCATCCATAATTTCCTGTGCGCCCCTGGGCCTGGGCCCCCAGGTAAAGAGCTCACGGCCGTCGTCCGCCACCGCAATCAGCTTCGGAATGGATCGTCCCCCGTTGGTGGTATAGGCGTCCATCACCCGTGGATTTTCGTCCCGCAACATCAATTTGAGACAAACCAGCGGGTTTAGCGCAGCAATCCCGGCGATCACCGGGACGCATTGCGCCGCGTCCCCGCACCAGGCTTCGGTAATCACATACCAGGTTTGCGGCCTGCTGATCCCCCGTGCCAGCTCTGCCACTTCAGGCCCGATTCCCGATGTTTTTTCGACCCGCTGCATCCGGGCCCAGTTCAGCCTGGTGTAGTTCACGTAGTCAGGAGACTGGTTGGGGCCGGTCGTCCTTCCTTCCGCGACAACCTGCTTCACCAGGTCCCTGTAGCTTTCATAACTGTAAATCTTTTCCTGATCAAGTCCTTCAAAAATGTGACGGGTTGTTTCCACTGTTTGCCAAATAAAAATGAGTACCATTCCGCAGGCTACCGGGATACGGGCGGTACGTGCGTTTGCCTTCCGTTCCGGCCCGTTTCCGACCCTGCTTTCCCTACACAACCTTTTCGGAGCATTTTATGTTCACAATTTCCGGTTGAGGTAGGTAGAATAGTCGGTCTGCCTCGAATGATATTCCGTTTCCATCAGCGGGGAGGTAATGATAAAATCGGCCGTGGAGCTGTCACAGGCCAGGGGAATATTCCAGACTGCGCAGAGGCGGAGCAATGCCTTGATATCCGGATCATGGGGCTGTGCGGAAAGCGGATCCCAGAAAAAAATCAGGATATCAACGCGTCCTTCGGCAATCAGGGCGCCCAGCTGCTGGTCGCCGCCCAGCGGACCGCTCAGCAGCTTCACAACAGGCTGTCCCAGCGATTCCTCGATAAGCCTCCCCGTCGTGCCGGTGGCAAACAGGTCGTGACCTTCGAGCATACGCCTGTTTTCCACAGCCCACCCGATCAATTCCTCCTTTTTGTGATCGTGCGCCACGAGGGCGACGCGTTTCCTGGAATCCAGTTTCTTAAAAATAGCCATTTGCTTTTTGAATTTGTATCTTTTTTAAAATGATCATGTCAGTTGCCGGCCGATTTCACCGATATACTGCGCGGCGAGCGATTCCCGGTCAAAATTTAAAAGCGCGAAATTGTACCCGCTTTCTCCCTGGGCGGCTACCGCCTCCGGATGGTCCAGGTAATACCTGACCCCGGCCGCATAACCGGACGGGTTTTCCGGCTCGGCATACATGCCTGCGCCTGCGGCCTCCACCAGCTCTCTCGATATGCCGTCGATCGCCAGCAAAACCGGCTTCCGGCAGGAAAAGTAGTCAAAAGTCTTGTTAGAATATACTGTTTTGAAGGTGTCGAGCTTTTTCAGGACGGAAGTTCCGATATCCGAAGCCAGGATGTACCTGAAAACTTCCTCCCTGGGCACCGGGTCTACGAACCTGACATTGGAAAGCTGCCGGCGGGACGCTTCCTTCACCAGGGCCTGCTTCTCCATCCCGTCGCCGATCAGCAGAAACAGAACGCGCGTATCCCGGAGCAGGTCGGCCGCTTCCAGGATCTGGAGCAGGTGGTTGGCGATCCCGTGCGCCCCGACATACACCACCACAAAACTCCCGGTCAGCCCGTGCTCTTCCCTGAAGCGGTCCCTGTCCCACCCGTCGGCTGCCACCCTTCGGGCTATTGCAAAATCGGCCGCGTTCGGGACACAGATGATTTTCTCCCCGGGTACTTTTTTTTGGATCAGCCTTTCCCGGAAAGCGGGCGTCAGGACATTGATCAGCCGGGCATACCGGTACACGTTCGCTTCAAATCCGTAGGCGAGCTTAATCAGCCATTTGCTGCGAAGCACACCCGTGTCCACAGCCGATTCCGGCCAGAGATCCCGTACTTCAAAAACATACGGCACCCGCTTCAGCAGGGAAAGCACCATGGCCGTCAGCCCGACAGACAAAGGCGGAGAAGTCACTACGATGACATCATATCTGTCCCGCGCACAGAACAGCCCGCCTGCAATACCGGAAAGCGTAAATGAAAAATACCCCTGCAAGCGCCCCCCGAAGCCCCGGTTATAGTTCCCCGAGACGTAACAGCGGATGACCCTGGCGCCGTCGCGGTTTGTAACGGACCTGAACAAAGGCGCCCGCCTGCCCGTTGCCTTTCCGGCCATGTAGTGAACGCTGCCGGCAAGGACCGTTACCTGATGCCCCTGCTGTATCCAGATCCGACTCATCTCGTTCCAGCGGGCCCCTCCCCCCTCTCCGTCCTCCAGGAAGTATTGGTGTATCAGCAGAATATGCATAGCAAATGCTAAAATACAGAAAGACATCAGATTAGTTTGCCCCCTATTGCCTTAAATTCCGTAATTTCGTGCTCCGTCTCCTTTAATTTTCGCAAAACATAAGCAGGTGAAACTATGAAAGCTCAATTTTTATTTTTGTCATTGGCCGCCCTTATTTTCTCATGCGGGGAAAAAGCCGACAGGGCAGCTAAAATCGAAGAGGAAGTCCTGGCCATCCATGACGAAGTAATGCCGAAGTCGGAAGAACTCATGGCGCTGGACAAAAAGCTGGCCTCCAGGCTAAGTGTGCTGGACAGCCTCGAGCAGGAGGGCGTGAGCAGCAATACGACAGCCGAACAGCGCATCAAAGCCGCCGAACTGAGGGCCCGCCTGTACGAGGCCGACAGCCTGATGATGGAATGGATGCACGGCTATACCCAATCGGATTCCGTAAAAGCGATCGGCGGACAGGCGGCCGTTGACTATCTCGAGGCCGAAAAAGCCAAGATCCTGACTGTCAAAGAAAAAACGCTTAAATCCATTCAGGAGGCGGATGCATTTTTGAAACAATAGAAAAGAGAATTAAAGATAGTAGTTGTTCTAGTTATATAATTATTTTAGTTCGACAGTTAGTTTAGTTCCGGATTTAGAGACGCTCTGAACTTTTGAACTCCCTAAACCCCGGAACTTTTTGACCTTTTGAACTCCTTATTCAAATGAAAATCAGAACAGATAAGCCAGGCCGTTTTCCGGTCCGCTTTTACTTCCCGGTCATGCTTCTGGCCGTGCTGGGCTGTATGCAGGAAAACAAAAAGCTCCCCATTTACGGTGAACGGGAGACCGTGGAAAAAATCGTGGATGGCAGGACCGAAACCGATACGATTTATCATACCATACAGGATTTTGCCTTTGTAAACCAATACGGCGACACGGTAACCAACCGCAGCCTTGACGGGAAAGTATACGTAACCGACTTTTTCTTCACTACCTGTCCTACAATCTGTCCCTTAATGAAAAAACAGATGAAAATGGTATATGACGCCATCCGGGACAAGGACGACGTCGCTATTCTCTCCCACACGATCGACCCCCGGTACGATACGCCGGAGGTATTGCGGAAATTTGCAGGCGACCTGGGGGTGGAGGGCACGCAATGGCAGTTTGTGACCGGTTCGAAGGAAAAGATCTACGAAATCGGCCAGGAGAGCTATATGGTGACGGCCAGGGAGGACAGCACCGCAGCAGGCGGGTACCTGCACAGCGGGGCATTCATTCTCGTCGATAAGCACAGGAGAGTAAGGGGTACCTACGACGGCACCAAAGAAGCCGAAGCCAAAAAGCTGATCAGGGATATTGACCTGCTGCTGAAGGAAGAATAACCCGGCGCATCGTAAGCTGTGGTCACAGGCCTTCCGGCAGGCCGGCCGGGGATCACCATTTACTTTTTTTCGCATGAATCTAAAAAAATACCTGATCATGACCCTTTCCGGCATACTGCCCGGCTGTATCCTGCTGTCGTGCCAGGACCCGGAGCAAATCAAGCGGGATCAGTACTTCACCGAGGGAAACCAGCTCTATCTTACCCACTGCGCCAACTGCCACCAGCCGGATGGGAAAGGTCTCGCCGATCTGTATCCCCCGGTGATCCCTTCCGAAGTATCAAAAGAGCGCTTCTTCTGCGTGGTAAAGAACGGGCTTTCGGGGGAAATCGAAGTAAACGGGAAGAAATACAACCGGAGCATGCCGGCCAACCCGAAGCTGACAGATCTGGACATCGCCGCGATCGCGACATACGTATACAATGCGTGGGGAGAAGACTCCACTTACGTCCGGCTGGACAGGGTCAGGGAGTCGCTGACGGAATGCGGAAAATAACCCCCGTCAGAATTCCGACTTGAACCGGCTGTCTGTGATTTTTTTCATGGCCAGTGTTGAAAAATCCTGCTCGGCCTCCATCCCCACTCCGTTCAGGATTTTCCCGTCGGAGAGGTTCCGGATGTAATTGGGCTTATCATTGTACACTTTCCTGGTAGCCGGGTTCCAGATCAACTCCGTGGTCTTCAGCACATCATTGGTCACGGTGCGGTTCACCACCACATTCCCTTTGACGATATACAGGTTGGTCATGTTGTCAAAGCGGCCCGAATCTGCCCTCAGGGTCGTCGTCACCTTCCCTTCCTCGTCATAAAAATTAATGTTGATGGAGTCCGGGTATACTTTGTTTTCATTGAGAAATCGCCGCTGCTCCGGCGTTTTCATCTCCACTTTAATCTTGCCTCCCTCCGTAAAAAGGAAACGGATGTTGTGGATCACCTCCACCGGCCCGTAATACGGCTCGAAACCCTTCTTTTTTTCCTCGTCACAGGCTGCCAGGAAAATCACGGCAAGAAACGCCCCGGCCCTGAAGCAAAGGCCCGCTCCGATACGCCGGAACGCACATAATTTTTCCCGTCTGTACCTGGTCGGCATTTTCATTCACCTGAAGACTTCGGTGGTGTGACGTATAGGTTATAAAGGCAGGCAGCCGGCAAGCGTCCGGCAGCCCGGATCAGTCGATTCTTTGCTTGATGAACCACCTGTCTATCAGCGTAAGCCCAATGGCTATCCTCCCGTAATATTCACCTATGGTCTCTTTGGATACGGTTCCGCGGCGTCCGCCGATGAGCGTAACCGAGCAGGTGTTGCTGCCTATCCCCAGGGGAAAGCTGGCGCCCAAACTCACGGTCGTCTCGGTCAGCTTGCTGTTGCCGATCTGGAAGGGCATATTTCCGTGGCTGAATCCTGCACGGTAGACGACCTGGTCAAAATACCTGGTCGATCTCCAGTTGGGCCAGTACTCCGCCCCTACGTATATCTTATCGACCACCTGGCTGGAATACCGCTTGTCCTTTTCAAAGGGAAGATACTTAGACCAGTCCTGCCGCTCCACGTCGGCCGAGATGGTAAGCTGGTTGGGCCATTCCAGGCTCAGCCCCGTCCGGTAGAAAGGCGGAAGCCTCACAAATCCCTTCCGGTTTTTGAGCACCGTATCCGGCTCCTGTACCAGGAAAGACCCGGTCGTCACCTCGATCGTCGTCGTTCTCCGCGCCGCCAGGTCTGTACCGTGGGTATAGGTAGCGCCCCAGTTTACATTCAACTTGCTTTCTTTGGTGACCTTATCCCGGAGAACCGGTATTTTCGCGGACAGCCCCACCCGGACGCCTATGTCCGAATAGCTGATCCGCTCATTGAGGCTTACCAGCTTGTTGTTTCCGTCGATCAGTTCGGCTTCCGAAGCTTCCCGCGTGCTCCCGAAGATGTAAGAGGTCTCCAGCCCGGCATTGAGGTACTTCCAGACCCTGAAGCCGTTTGTAAAAGAGGCTTTGTTGATCGCGCCGCTTCCGACCGAATAGTAGTTGGCCTCATATATCGTCCCGGGCACCTGCCCTACCGTTTTGCTCGAATAATCGGTAAAAGCGTAAGGCCTGAGCGAAAAACCCGAGCTCCACTTCCCGTTCAT